>NZ_JBAVFG010000108.1:0-25309 GCF_049588135.1 Kaistella sp.
TGCCAGTGTGCTCTGTGATACAAGTGCATTTCACCTGATGTTGCATCTTTTGCTAATTGAGGAACTACTGCTTTGTAGTGAGTTCTTCTTTTATCTCTTCTTGTTGACGATTGTCTTCTCTTTGGATGTGCCATTTCTTATAACTTTTTAATTTGATGAGCGATGAGTATTTGATTTCTCAATTCTCATCATTTTAAACTATTTATTTTTAATCTTTTAATTTCTTTAATGCTTCCCACCTCGGGTCAACTTCTGGTTCTTCTTCAACGATATCTTTAGGACTGAACTTTTCTAGAATCTCTAAATCTTCATCACAAACATGAGGAGAAACTTTTTTCATTGGGATTGATAACATCACGTCTTCATAAATTAGTTGCGAGACATTGAAAGCATGATCCGTTCTTGGAATGGTAATCACATCAACATTACTGTCATCATATTCTTCCCCAAAATTTACCAAAACTTCAATTTCATGTTCTATAGAATAATCAAAATGTTCGTTTGAAATATCACAAACTAAATTAACTGTTCCCGAAGTTTTAATCCAAAGTTCTAAAAAAGTGGTATGCTTATCCATTAAGATATCAGCAACTATTTTAGGTTCTGTAAATTCTTGTTCAGTATCGAAAAGTTGAAAGAACTTCTTATCTATCTCAAACCTGAACTCGTGTTTTCCGTTTTTCAATCCCGAAAACTCAATATCGTAGTTTCTAAACTTGTCCATAAAATGAGTGTGCAAAAATATGCATTTTTTTTAATATTACAAATTAATCTTAAACAAATCTCTAGTAAATATTTTCCAGGCCTATTTACTATGCCCGATCAACCGGCAAATCCTCATCAGCACTGTTACTAGAAGAGCTTCTGCGAGGTTGCATACGATTAGTCATTAGATCATTATATTCTTTTCTATTATTAAAAACTTTAATTGCCATGAAAATTGCTTCGGTAAAACTCTGTTCATCAGCAATATTTTCACCAGCAATATCATAAGCAACGCCATGATCTGGAGAGGTTCTGACAAAAGGCAAACCAGCAGTATAATTTACACCCTCTTCATAAGCCAACGTTTTGAAGGGAGCTAAACCCTGATCGTGATACATTGCCAACACTGCATCAAAGTTCTTATATTTATTCGGCTGAAAATAACTGTCTGCCGGATAAGGACCAAATGCCAATACTCCATTATCAAATAATTCTCGGATTGCTGGTTCGATGATTTCAATTTCTTCTCTGCCAATCGCTCCGCCATCTCCAGCATGTGGGTTTAATCCGAGTACTGCAATTTTTGGTCTTTCGATACAGAAATCTTCAATTAAACACTGATTTAATAGTTTGATTTGCTTTTTAATCTTCTCTTTAGAAATGTTTTCTGCAACGTTAGCAATCGGAATATGATGGGTAGAAACCGCCACTTTTAAATCATCGGTAACCAAAAACATTAATCCTTTTTTACCGAATTTCTCTTCCAAATAACCCGTGTGACCTGCATGTTGAAAACCTTGTTTCATCATTTCCTCTTTATTAATAGGAGCGGTAACCAAAACATCAATTTCTCCTTTCATCAAAGCATTGGTTGCGGCTTCTAAAGAATCAATTGCCATTCGGGTAGATTCTTCGGTAGGAGTTCCTAAATTGACATTCACATTGTCTTTCCAAAGATTCACCATATTAATTTTATCATCTTGAGCTTGAGAAGCCTCGGTGATATAATTAAAGTTATGCTGAAGTTTGAAAATATTTTTCTGATAGGTAAATAGTTTTCCGGAACCAAAAATAATGGGCGTAAAAAAATCGGTAATAGATTTATCTTTCAGAGATTTCATAATGATTTCTGGACCGATCCCATTGTAATCACCGATAGAAATTCCCACTTTTATTTTATGTTGTTTCGGACTCATTTTTATTATCTTTGAAAATTAATAGAATTTTACAAATTTAACAAATTAGGATTAACTACTATTACTTTATTTTTATTCTAAAGAATTAATCGATTTTTAGTTCATCTTTTCTCTTAAAAAAATATCAAAAACATGTTCACAGGAATTGTAGAAGCGACCGGAATTGTAGAAGCAATCAATCATAATGAAAGCAATATCGATTTTATTTTAAACTGTCCTTTCACCCAAGAATTAAAAATTGATCAAAGTTTAGCGCACAACGGCTGTTGTTTAACAGTGGTAGAAATTACCGAAACTCATTATCGGGTAACTGCAATTGATGAAACTTTAGAAAAAACAAATCTTGGCAAATGGGAAATAGGCACCGAAGTTAATTTGGAACGCTGCTTGAAGTTCGATGGGCGACTAGATGGGCATTTGGTTCAAGGTCATGTTGACAAAACGGGAGTGGTAGAAAACATACAAGATAAAGATGGAAGTTTTTTCATCACCATCTCCTATAAAAGCACTAATGAATACACAACCGTTCCGCAAGGTTCAATCACTGTAAACGGAATTAGTTTAACCGTTGCCGAAAGTGGCTTGAACGATTTTTCAGTCGCAATTATCCCATATACGTGGGAATTTACGAATATGAAAAGTCTAAAAATTGGGGACACCGTCAATCTAGAATTTGATATTATTGGAAAATATGTTAATAAATTGATGAAAATAAATGCCACTCACTAAATACAAAGGTTTTAGTTTAAGAAATAAAGTTTTCTGGGGATTCCTGCTGATTTGCTTTCTCAGCATCACAGGCTCTTCTACCTTATCCTACTTTATTTTAAAAAATAATGCGACCGAACAAAGCAGAACCGATCTTCAGAAAAGAGCGGAGTCCCTTATGTCTGCTCTTGATTACGCAGTAAGTCACACCCAAGCACAAACCGACGATTTACCAAAAATTTTATCAAATGCCATTTTCGAAATTGCCGATATCAACAATCAAGATATTATTATTTATGATTTGAACGGGAATTTTGTAATTTCTAATAAAGACATCAATCTGATTTCCACTAAAAAACTTTCCTTAGAAGTGATAAATCAGGTTTTGAAAAGCGACAAAAGAGTTGATTTTCAAAACTATGATCCGAAAACAGGCTCCAATATAACCTCTTCCTATATGATTCTGAAAAACAATATGCTAGAGCCAATTGCTATCGTGTATTTTCCTTATCATCACAATGATGCTTCTTATGTAAGTGTGTTCAACAAATACCTCAATTACATTTTCATTGTTAATCTTTTTGTAATTGCGTTTGGAGTTTGGTTGAGTTGGATTATCTCGAATAACTTGACAAAAGCAGTAACCAAATTTTCAGATTTAATTAATAGAGTCACCCTTTTCGAAGATGATCCGCAACCAATTCGATATTACCAAAATGATGAATTAAATCAGCTGGTAAAAGCTTACAACAAAATGATTCTTCAGATTAAAGAACAAAAAGAAAGACTTAGTTTTAAAGAAAAAGAAGAGGCCTGGCGAGAAATGGCAAAACAAGTTGCTCATGAAGTAAAAAACCCTTTAACACCGATGAAACTGACCATTCAGAATTTCGAAAGAAAATTTGACCCGAACGATCCAGACATCTACAAAAAAGTAAAATATCTAAGCAAAACGATAGTCGATCAAATCGATTTGGTAGCCACGGTTGCAAATGCTTTTTCACAGTTTGCGCAACTGCCGGAAAAGAACAATGAGATTTTTAATTTAAATAAAGAAATAAAAAATATCATCAATATTTTCAGTGACGAAAAGATTTACTTTCATGCGAACAAGGAGAAAATAATGATTGAAATGGACAAAATCTACCTCTCCAGAATCATTACTAATTTGGTTTCTAATGCAAGACAAGCAGGCGATGATAAGCGAGAGAACATCATTAATATCGATGTAGAACAAAGGCAAAAAAGAATCATTATTACCGTAGAAGATAATGGCATCGGGATTTCTGAAGATTATTATAGTCGAATTTTCGAACCTAATTTCACTTCCAAATCTAGCGGAATGGGTCTCGGCTTAACGATGGTTCGCAAAATGGTGGAAGATTATAAAGGTGAAATATCCGTAAAATCTGAACTTGGAAAAGGAACAACCTTTACTATTTCGCTTCCTAACAATTTGAAATAAATTCAAATAAAACAATAAAGGTCTAAAGAATTACGTCGCTATACCATCTAAAATTTATTTTGATTAAAATTCCTAATATTCTTAATTTCAGTGAAACCTTTTCAGTTTAAACAATTTAGCATTCAGCAATCCAAAACGGTATTTCGTGTCGGAACTGATGGCGTGCTGCTCGGCGCTGCTTCAGCAGTTAGCAATGCGAAAAACATTCTGGAAGTCGGGACAGGAAGTGGCTTAATCTCATTGATGTTGGCCCAAAGAAATCCGCAAGCAGAAATTCACGCAATCGACCTTAATGAAAATGCTGTAATGCTCGCTAAAGAAAACTTTGAAAATTCGCCATTTAAAAACAGATTAAAGGTTTTTCTACAGGATTATAAAAACTTTAATTCAAAAGAAAAATATGATTTAATTGTTTCGAACCCTCCTTATTTCAAAGAAAATGAGTCAGAAAAAGACATTATTGCGAGACAACAAACCGAACTTTCTTTCGAGTTTTTAATTGAAAAATCATCGGATTTATTATCTGAAAAAGGATTACTTTCAGTGATTATCCCTTTCGAATCTGGTCTTTTATTTGAAAAATATTGCAACAAAAAATCATTGTATTTAAACAATAAAATACAGATTTATGGAATCAGAGACTCTAAACCGAAAAGACTGTTATTAGAATTTGGATTTCAGCAAAAAGAAGCAGATGAGTCGGAGTTAGTTATCGAAAAATCTCCACGGAAATATACAGACGAGTATCTAAAGCTT
Source organism: Kaistella sp. (assembly GCF_049588135.1). GTDB lineage: Bacteria > Bacteroidota > Bacteroidia > Flavobacteriales > Weeksellaceae > Kaistella. The sequence goes on from NZ_JBAVFG010000108.1 coordinate 4,831, forward strand.
ACAGAAGAATTTCATCAATTCTCAAAATAAATCTTTTATTTCGGAGCGTTCAAAGTAATTACGATATCTTTTAAAATATTTTTTGTCGACGAATATTTAGCATCACAAACCATTGTTGTTAGCGTATAATTGCCTTTTTCTACTAAAATAAAATTTTCATTATCTGCCGGCACATTTACGTTGTAGAATTTCTTACCACTGAGTTTTACAATCAAGTTGCATTTTGATTTATTTTTGATTTGCACATAAGCAGTCTTGCTGCTAGAATCACTATTAAAAAGATGATTCAATAAATCTTCGCTTCCTTTATGGTTGGTGTTCGAACCGTTTTTGGCAATATCTCTTTTTACTTCATTTTTATGGGGCATTGTATTTACTGGTGCAATCGTGGGTTTCGTAATTTTCGCTTGTTGAGCTGGTGTTTTATCACTATTTATCACTGCAAAAAGTTTTCTTTTAAACTCAGGGGTTCTCGGATGATCAGGATTGAATTTAATGAAATTGGCAATCACCTGTGCATCGGTACTTTTCTCAACCTGCTCGATGGTATATTTCGATTGAGCATAAGAAAAAAATGAAATAAATAAAAACAAGAAATAGATATATTTTTTCATCAATGAGTTAAGTTTTAGAATTCTACATTTTAGAAATAACGAAAAATTGTACTTTTTAGTTTGTGTGAAATTTATTATCTTTGCAACGCTTAAAAACATAGCTAACTTAATCAATTTTTAATTAAAAAAACAAGAAATATGTACACACCAGTTGCTGCAGATGTAGCTAAATTAAGAAATATCACAGGCGCAGGAATGATGGACTGCAAAAAAGCATTAGTTGAAGCAGAAGGAGACTTCGATAAAGCAATTGAAAACCTTAGAAAAAAAGGACAAAAAGTTGCTGCTAACAGAGCAGACAGAGATTCTCATGAAGGTGCTGTAATTGCAAAAGTAAACCAAGACAACACGATGGGAGCAATTATCGCTTTAAATTGTGAAACAGATTTCGTTGGAAAAAATGACAGCTTCGTAGAGCTCGCTCACGAACTTGCTGAACAAGCTATTTTCTATGCAAACAAAGAAGAATTTTTAGCATCTGATTTCCACGGAGTAACGGTTGCAGAAAAATTAATCGAGCAAACAGGAATTATCGGTGAGAAAATAGAAATCGGTGCTTTCGAAAGAATCGAAGGACCTTTCTTAGGAGCTTATATCCATGCTGGAAATAAAATTGCTGCCATCACTTCTTTATCTGCAAATGTAGATGGAGCTGCAGAAGTTGCAAAATCTGTTTCTATGCAGGTTGCTGCAATGAACCCAATCGCTTTAGATGAAACGATGGTTTCTCAAGACACGATTGATAAAGAATTAGAAATCGAAAGAGAATTATTGACCAAAGAAGGAAAACCTGCGAACATTATCGAAAATATCCTTAAAGGAAAAATGCAGCGTTTCTACAAAGACAACACTTTGGTACACCAGTCTTTCATCAAAGATTCAAGCATATCTGTTGCCGACTATGTAAAATCAGTCAACAGCGATTTGAAAGCTGTAGGATATGTAAGAGCAAGCCTTACTTAATTTCTGCACTTTAATATAATTAAAATCTCTTTCTATTTTTAGAAAGAGATTTTTTTTTCGGCGAAATAGCAGTATTTTTGACGTCTAATTTTTATAACATTGAAAAATTTACTTTCTTTACTTTTCGGACTATTCTTTATTGTAGGAAACTCACAATACATCACCGTAAGTTACAAAAGTCCTGACGACCTCGTGAGGGAGTTTATTGGGGCTCAAAATGCAAGTTGTATAACATTTTCAAATGCATCAGTAAAAAACTGGCAAGATTACGACAACCTTAAACCTTTCAGTTATGGTTATTTCGAAAAAGGAACTTTGCCTTTTGATATTGAAAAAGGAATTATTTTAAGTACAGGAAGTGCAATTAAGGCGCCAGGACCGAATAAAACCACCTTAAGTGATGGCTCCGGCTCTCTCTGGGTAGGTGACAGTGATTTAGAATACAAAATCCCCGCTGCAAGTCCTTCTGTAAATGCTACGTCTTTAGAATTCGATTTTATAGCAAACAATACGACCGGAATAAGTTTCGAATACATGTTCCTTTCTGAAGAATCATATGACGGAAACTGTAACTATTCGGATGCGTTTGCTTTTTTAATTAAGAAAAGCGGCAGCACCGCTGATTATGAAAATATTGCTCTTGTTCCCAACACATTAGAACCTGTCGACACCAAGACCATTAACGGCTCTGGCAAATGCCCAAAAAACACCAATTATTTCGGAGGATTTAACAGTGCAAACGGAGGCGACGATTCCCCAACAAATTACAACGGACAAACCAAAGTTTTAACTGCAAAAAAAGACGACATCATTCCCGGCCAAATGTATCATATCAAGCTGGTTATTGCAGATCATCTAAATTATCAGTTTGATTCCGCGGTATTTTTAAAAGCCGGCAGTTTTGTTGGAAAAAAAGATTTAGGTCCGGATCTCTTAATAACGAACAACAATGCACTCTGTGAAGGAGAAACCAAAATATTGGACGCCACGACTGCAGGCGCAACTTCTTACCAGTGGTTTAAAGAAAACGTTGCCCTTTCCGGAGAAACAAATGCTCAGTTATCAATTCCGGGTTTACCATCGGATAACGGAAATTATGAAGTAGAAGTGAGTCTCGGAGGCTGCATCCTTAAAGGTTCGGTTAAAGTTGAGATTCAGCCAAAAGCAATCATTAATTATGGCAGTTATCCACTTTGTGATGAAAAATTAACAGGAAGTGTGCCGATAAATTTCACCACGGTAAGCAGTCAGATCATTTCCAATTTCAGCCCGATTTACGTTCCTAAATATTATCTAAAACAGACCGATGCGCAGGACGGCACAGGAACACCGTTGGCAGACGGCTGGCTTTTATCCGCAGACACCGATGTTTTCGTAAGGGTTGAAAGTACCTTAGGATGTTCGCCCGTCATTGGACAAATTAAACTAATGATTAAAGATAAAACACCACTTTTAAAAAGTAATTTTACCACTGCACCCAATTGTGATAACAACCGCACAGGCTCCGTTTCCGTTGATTTGAATAGATATCTAGCAGAATTCACATCAGATTCAACGATTACTCCATTCTTTTTCGCTTCTCTTGCAGATGCAAAAAATAATACGAATCCGATTTCAGCATCACAAACTGTAACTACGGCTTCCCGAACTTTTGGTATTCGATTACAAAACAGTACAGATTGTGCAAATGTGGCGGAAATTACGATTATTAAAAATACGCCAAACGAGTCCTTGATTCTAAAAGACAAACCAATTTGCGGTGATTCTACAACAACTTTAGATGCTGGTTCCGGATTCGATTATTACAAATGGAGCACTGGTGAAGAAGGCATTTCAAAATCAAGCATTTCAAATGTGGAAATCGGCGATTATTGGGTAGATCTAAGTTCCAATGGCTGTATTTATCGTCAATTTGTAAAAGTTACCGCAGCTGAACTTCCACAAATTACCAATATCGATGTCACCGGAAATACAGCAACTGTTTTTGTAAACGGCGGAAATTCACCTTATCAATATTCATTGGATAATATCACTTTCCAAGGCTCCAATATTTTCACCAATGTTCCACGAGGACTTCGTAAAGTTTATGTGAAAGATGCGCAGAATTGCGAAACTATTTTTAAAGAATTTTTAGTCATTAATTTAATTAATGTCATTACGCCCAACGCAGATGGCAAAAATGATGTTTTGGATTATTCGGATTTAAGCATTAAAAAAGACGTAAAAATCGAGATATTCGATCGCTATGGAAATCAAGTTTTCATCTCCCAAAAAACACCTTATATCTGGGATGGCAAAATGAACGGCAGAGTTCTTCCGACCGGAACGTATTGGTACATCCTGAGCTGGACGGAGCCTGACACTAATTTGCCGGTTTCCTACAAAGGCTGGATTTTACTGAAAAACAGAAACTAAATTATCCGATCGAAATGTGGTCGAAATGCTGAAAACCATTCAGAAAATCTTTTACAGACATTCTTTTCTTTCCTTCCAGTTGAACTTCTTCAGGGAAATAGAAGCCATCTTTCGTAAAGATTTTGAATTGATGTTTATCGATTTCTAAAGTTCCCGGTGTTTTGTCATGAGCGATATTTTCAAATTTACCCTTATAAATTTTTAAGAATTTTTCGTCTTCTCCAATTTTAATGGTCGTAAAAGCTGCCGGATACGGCGACATTCCACGGATGAAATTATGAACGGTTTCTGCATTTTGATTCCATTGAATTCGGGTATCTTCTTTGAAAATTTTAAAAGCATTTTTCGGATGTTCAACAGTGGGTTGCGGTTTTTCCTGAATTGAATTTTCAGACAAACCATCTAAAGTTTCAACGACGAGTTCCGCACCCATTTCCATTAAACGGTCGTGTAATTCGCCGGCATTTTCTTCAGGTGAAATTTCGATTTCCTTTTGCAGAAGAATATTTCCCTCATCAATTTTTTCATTAATAAAAAAAGTAGTTGCTCCTGTTTTTTTCTCACCATTAATTACCGCATAATTAATCGGAGCCGCGCCACGATAATCTGGAAGCAATGAAGCATGAAGATTAAAAGTTCCCATTTCGGGCATTTCAAATAGAATTTTGGGCATCATTCGGAATGCTACAACGACAAAAACATCGGCATTGAGTTTTTTAATTTTTTCTAAAAATTCAGGATCCCGTAATTTTTCAGGTTGAAAAACTGGCAAATTATTTTCTACTGCAAATACTTTAATTGCAGATTGATGAATTTTTTGTCCACGGCCACTCGCTTTATCTGCCACCGTTACCACGCCCACAACTTCATGATGAGACTGATGAATCGCTTCTAATGAAGTTTTTGCAAATTCTGGAGTTCCGAAAAATATAACTTTTAATGATTTCATTGAATATAATAATTGAGGATATTTAAATAACAAATCACTTTAATTGTGATTATAACAGTATGTTCTAAAATTGAGCATTTTCACTTTACCCGAATCAAGCAAATGAATCAGATTTTCTAAAACATTTTCTTTAACAAAATAATTCAGCTTAATGGAAATCTCTTCTACATTTGCCGGAGCTATTTTTAAAATTTCTAAAATCTCCTGGGAAACATCACGCCCGAAGACCGTTTCTTTTTGATGTTCACAAACCGAACAATGCCCACAGTTTTTGATATTTTTCTCGCCGAAATAAGACAAGATGAGTTTCATTTTACAGAAGTCATTATCCTGAACAAAGAATTTCATTTCCTCCCATTTCTGAATTTTGTTCTTCTGAATCTGAGAAAAAAGATTCCAATACTTTCCTTCTATTGCCCGCTGATCCCGATGTTTCAGAAACTTAACACTTGACAAAGCTCCATCGATATAATCTAAATAGCCTTTTTTTTGCAATTCACGCAACCGTTCTTTTACCAAATGAGGATCAGAATCGATTTTATTGCTCAAAGCTTTTTCGCTGAACATCACTTTGTGCGTGGTAAGTCCGGAAAGAGTTCGCAATAAAAGTTCAATAAAATAAGCATCTTTTTTGGGTAATAAATCGATTTCATCAGAAGAAATTTTAAGCTCCAGTGATGAAAGAGAATTTTGATAATTATAAAAAATAATTTCCTGATGATGCAAAAACTGAAGTACGCTTCTAATCTTTGCTAAAGATACTTTTGTAAATTTCTGAATTTTTTGAATATGAAGTTGAAATACATTGTCCGGCAGATCATTTTCTGCAATTTGAAAAGTGGAATATAAATAAGAAACAATATTCTGAAACTCTGCTTTCGACGGGATTTGATTGATTAAAATCTGGTCAAAATTCTTTAATTCCTGCTCATTCCAAAGTAGAAAAGCATACGATTCTGCACCATCCCGTCCGGCCCGACCGATTTCCTGATAATAATTTTCAATAGATGCAGCTGGAGAAAAATGGATAATAAAGCGCACATTATCCTTGTCGATTCCCATCCCGAAAGCATTGGTAGAAATCAAGACTTGATCTTGACTTTGCAACCAAAGTTTCTGTTTTGCATTTTTTTCCTTTACTGGAATCCCGGCATGAAAGAAATCGACATTTGTGATTTGATTTCGGTGAAGAAAAGCGGAAAGCTCTTCGGCTTCTTTTCTGGTTCTGACGTAGATAATTCCGGAGGAGTTGTTGTATTTTAAAAGATTTTGAACTCTTTCATATTTATCAGAAATTTTGTCAGCTATAATTTTAAGATTATTTCGTCGAAAACTTTTCTGAAAAATAACCGGATTTTTAAGATGGAGCTTTAACTGAATTTCCTGTAAAACTTTTGGAGTTGCAGTGGCTGTCAGTGCAACGCAGGGAATGTTTTTTAATTGATCCCTGAATGCTTTGATATGTTGGTAACTCGGTCGGAAATCTTGTCCCCATTCCGAAATACAATGCGCTTCATCGACTGCGATAAATGAGATTTCAATTTCTTCTAAATTTTGTAAAAATAATCGATTGGTCAAACGTTCTGGTGAAATGTATAATAATTTGGTCAAGCCGTCTTTGCAACGGTTAAAAATAATTTCGGCATCATATTCATCTAATTCTGACGAGAGGTATTCTGCTTCTATTCCGATGTTTTTCATCTGATAGACTTGATCTTTCATCAGTGCCAAAAGCGGAGAGACGACCAAACAAGTTCCTTCTAACACCAAAGCCGGAAGTTGATAACAAAGTGATTTTCCGCCACCAGTAGGGAGTAGCGCCAATGTATCTTTGCCTGAAATAATCGAATTAATGATTTCTTCTTGTGAATCCCGAAAGGAATCATAACCCCAAAAATGCTTTAGGGTTTGCTTTTTTAATTTTTCAAAATCTTGTTGGGAAATCATCGAGTAAAATTACAGAAACAAATATCATTAAACAAAAAAAGCCACGATTAACGTGACTTTTCTTTGGTATTTAAAAGCTTGAAAAAATTACTTTGCTTCGAAGTAAACTCTTCTGTTCGCTCTGTTTTTCCATTCTGGACATTTCGTTGCAGGCTCACATTCTGGATATTTAAGGTTTGTTTCACCTCTTCCTATCGCATCTAACTTACCTGAATTTACACCATTTTTGATTAAGTAATTCTTAACATTATTCGCTCTTCTTTCAGATAATTTTTGGTTGTAAGTGCTAATACCTTGCGTATCAGTTCCTCCAATTACATAGTAAGAACCTTCTGATGAATTAATATAATTAACTGCATTGTTTAAAATTGGAGTATTAGATGGAAGAATCCTGTCTGAATTCACATCGAATTCAATTCCTTCTAATGTTCTGGTCTCATCTGAAACTGTCGCTTTTGAATCTAGCGGGCAACCATCATTTTCTATAGGTCCTGGAACGGTGACACACTTATCATATAAATCAATTACTCCATCCATATCCGTATCCAAAGCTACACCAGCACCATCAACCCTTGCTCCTGCAGGAGTATCTAATTGTCTGTCCCAGTCGTCACAAACCCCATCATTATCAGCATCTCCTTTTTTACAAACTTCAACATCTTGATTCCTATCAGCCAACACATCTAACTTATAATAGATTTCCTGAAGTGGGTCATGCCAAAAAAGGTGAGATTCGTGTTTTCCTAAATTTAAAGTTGCTCCTAACGTAATATTAATTAAGTTATCCGAAGAGTTATCATTAACTTTTCCGTTATATAAAATACCACCTGAACCATCAAAATTATCATCACCTGTTAAGACATACATTCCTCTTGCTTCAAGATCTAAAAATTTTGTAGCGCGGAATTTAAGTCCAGCACCGGCTTGCCCGAATAAACTCCCTAATTTAAAGGGTTTAATTTCCGATACTAAATTTTGATTATAAGCTCCGCCGTCATCTTGTCGATAAGTTCTGTATGCTAAAGTACCAAAGCCAGCATAACCATGTAATGCCCATCTGAAAGGCGAATGATTATCTATCCTTCTCAAAAGGTTTGAAAAATTAATATCTCCTAATATAGAAATTGCATCGTATTGAGTCCTTGAATCATCACTTTTTGTTGAAGCAATACGGTCTTTCGTATTTATCAATCCTTGTCTTGCCTCCCCTTTATCGTATTGAATTTTAAGGCCAAAAGCATGAGAGAGTGCTTTATCAACACTTAAGTAAGAGGACCATCCGAAAAAATTTTTATTCGCTCCGAATTCTTTAAGAGAACTAGACTCTTCACCAGTAACTAGTGGTATACCTACGCCAGCAGAAATAGCCCAATCATTAAATTTTTTTGATTCTTGAGTTAAACTAGATCCGTTTGCAGATCCCGAAGTATAAGCATTCGGAAAATTACCAGAGGAGGTATTTTGCGCAAAAATAGCAGCTGGCAAAAAGACTGCTAATACAACTGAAGCTAAACTTAATTTCATAATTTTCGTCTTTTTATTAATCACATCTATTTATAAGTCAGGCGTTTAAAACCAACTTTACATTTAATAACCCAATTTTATAACAATTAATATTTCAAATTTAAATCATTAGAATGATTTACAAATGCTCGACAATTCGTCCAAAAGTTTTCTAGAAAACTCACGTTGATATAAATGTTTTTGATGGGGAATTTTCAATTCGTTACAACAGAAATGAAGATGACCAACACATACAACATCGATATCGATAATCCTGTCCTGGTATACTCCTGAAATCAATGTATCATTTGCTCTGCCCATTTCTCTTTCGATTAATTTTATTTTATCTAAGAGTTTTATGGGAGAAAATTGAGTTTTTATCACCAATGCAATATTACAAAAAATATTATTACTAGCGAATTCTACGGGTTCAGTAAATACCATTTCGGTTTTCTTTATTATCTCCCCGATGTCCTTTTCTATCAAATGGAGCGCTAACCCTATATTACTTTTAGGATCTCCCAAATTGCTTCCGAGTAACAAAGTGGCCTCTTGTTGCGACATATCGTTCAAATATATAAATTATGAAGAGTTTCTTTAAAAATGTTATGGCAAATATAGTTGCAATTATCATTATAGCCGCAGTGTTTTCATTGTTTTTAATAATGATTATCGCAGCAAGTGCCTTCAGTGGTGATCAAAAACCTAACATAAAAGACAATACTATACTAACATTAGATTTTAAAACAAATATTATTGATAGCCCTACAGAAGATCAAGATGCTTTATTATCTTTCAATGTGAATACTAAAGAAAAAAATATTTTAATATTCGACATGTTAGAAGCAATTAAAAAAGCAAAATCTGACGATAAAATTAAAGGTATAAGCATCGAAACGGATGGAATTCATGCTGGTTTTACGCAGTTAGATGATATTCGTAGTGCTTTAGAAGACTTTAAGAAAAGTGGAAAATTCGTATATGCTTATGGCAACGTGGTATCGCAACCCTCCTATTACCTAGGCTCTGTCGCTGATCAATACATTCTAAATCCAGCGGGTGGCATCGACTTGAAAGGCTTATCAACAGAAGTCTTATACATGAAGAGCTTTGCAGAAAAATACGGAATTGGAATTCAAATCATCCGTCACGGAAAATACAAATCTGCTGTAGAACCATTTATGAGAGATGATATGTCTCCCGAAAACAAAGAACAACTTTCTACTTTATTAAATGATATTTGGTCTATAAATTCACAGAAAATCGCAAATTCACGAAAAATTGATCCTGCGCAATTTCGAACTATTGTCGATAGTCTTTATGGAGCGATTCCTGAACTAAGTTTAAATCATAAATTAGTAGATAAGTTAATGCAGAAAAGTGAGTACGACCAAATGATTAAAACAAAACTAAATCTCACAGAAAAAGACAAACTCACCAAAGTATCTTTTAAAAAATACATCAATTCTTATCATGACAATTCTAAAAAAGATGACCAAATTGCGATACTCTATGCCTCTGGAGCAATCTATAACGGTGAAGGATATCAAAATATTTACGCTGATAATTTCGTAAAAGAAATTAAAAAGATAGCAGAAAATGACAAAGTGAAAGCCGTAGTTCTTAGAATAAACTCTCCTGGCGGAAGTGCAAATGCTTCTGATGAAATCTTATTCGAATTACAACAACTGAAAAAGAAAAAACCAATCATTGTCTCTTTTGGTGATTATGCCGCCTCAGGTGGATATTATATCGCAATGGCGGCAGACAAAATCTACGCTGAACCAAATACCTTAACGGGTTCTATCGGCGTTTTCGGGATGATTCCTTACTTTAAAGAAGCTGCGAACAAAAACGGCCTAACTTCTCATGCAGTGACTACCAATGCGAATTCTAACATGTACTCCCTCGTAAATGGAGTCACCCCAGGAGGAGTAAATATTTTAACAAAAAACGTAGAACAAACTTATAAGCGATTTGTACATTTCGTAACAGAAAACCGTAAGAAATCGTTTGAGCAAATTGATGAAATCGGTGGTGGTAGAGTTTGGAGCGGAACTCGTGCGAAGGAAATTGGCTTGGTCGATGAATTAGGCACATTGCAAGATGCAATCAATTTCGCAGCACAAAAAGTAAAGTTGAAAGATTATGGCGTAACAGCTTATCCAAAGAAAATGAGTCAGTTTGATCAAATTTTCAAAAACCTAGATGAAGATGAAATTTCTGCAAGATTGATTAAAAATAAAATCGGCGTAGAAAACTACAAGATGTTTGAACAAATAACCAATCCGAAATTACAAGAAGGCGTAATGATGAAAATGCCTTTTGAAATTAAAATCGATTAAATCCTTTCGTTAAATTTAAAAGCAAATCCCGCCCTGAAATTCAGGTCGGGATTTATTTTTATAATATTATATTGTGCATTAACTACGTTTCGTAGCCATTCCAAAAACCCATAGAAGGAGTAAAGCTCCCAAAACGGCGAGAAACATACTTTTAATATCGAACTCATTTACCGTTCCCCAGCCCAGCATGCTGCCAATCCAACCTCCAACGAAGGCGCCAACAATTCCTAAAATGATCGTCATTAACCAACCCATTCCCTGATTACCAGGCATAATGAATTTTGCAATAGCTCCTGCGATAAGACCAAAAATGATCCAAGTTAAAATTCCCATAGTTCTCAATTTTAAATGTTACTATTAATTAATTATTATTATCAATTTAATATCAAACATAAGACCAAAATAATATAAATTACATAAATTGGTTCAAAAAATATGAATTTACTATTTTGAAATTCAATAGTATTAAAATCGCATATTTATAAATCTTATCTCTTTTTAAAAAAGGAATCTACAAATTCAACTCCATTAAACAACTGTAAATCAGTCATTTTCTCACCAACACCGATGTATTTTACAGGAATTTGAAACTGATCAGAAATCCCGATTACCACTCCTCCTTTCGCTGTGCCATCTAACTTGGTTATCGCCAGTGCATTAACTTCAGTAGCTGCTGTAAACTGCTTGGCTTGCTCAAAAGCGTTTTGTCCAGTAGAACCATCCAATACCAAAAGAATCTCGTGAGGAGCATCAGGAATTACTTTCTGCATCACTCTTTTAATTTTCGTCAGTTCGTTCATCAGATTCACTTTATTATGCAAACGCCCTGCAGTATCAATTATCACAACATTTGCTTGATTAGCAACCGCACTTTGAACAGTATCAAAAGCAACAGAAGCAGGATCACTGCCCATATTTTGTTTCACAATCGACACTCCAACTCTTTCACTCCAAATCGTTAATTGCTCTGTTGCAGCCGCACGGAAAGTATCTGCAGCACCAAGTACCACTTTTTTACCTTCTGATTTAAACTGGTGTGCTAACTTCCCAATTGTCGTCGTTTTACCAACGCCATTTACACCAACAACCATGATGACATAAGGCTTTTTAGACTCATCGATGTTTCCCGTTCCGATATGTGGATTTTCTAATAATAAACCTGAAATTTCTTCTCGTAGAATTTGATCGAGTTCATCGGTTCCCACAAATTTATCTCGTGCAACACGTCGCTCAATTCTTTCAATAATTTTTATCGTTGTAGAAGCACCTACATCAGAAGCGATGAGCACTTCTTCCAAATCATCCAAAACCTCATCATCAACAGTACTTTTCCCGACAACTGCTTTCGAAATTTTTTCAAAAAAACCTTGGTTCGATTTTTCCAAACCTTTATCTAAAGTTTCCTTTTCTTCTTTTTTAAAAATCTTTTTATACCAACTCATTATAAAAATTACAAATTTGAATTATAAACATTTGCCAATAGCAAACAAAGATAAAATAAAAAAACTATCCATTTAGGATAGTTTTATATATTCTCGTGTGAGTCGAAATTATTTTTTCAAATAAGAATCAACTTCATCAGCGTTCATTACTTTCTCATCGAAAACGTAAGCTCCACTTTTCGCAGACTTTACCATTTTCACAACTTTGGTCATTTTTTTTGAACCTGCACCACCTTGAAGCGTTGCTACTACTTTTTTTGCCATTTTTTATTTGCTTTAAAAAATTACTTAATTTCTTTGTGAACAGTATATTTCTTAAGAACAGGATTGAATTTTTTCAACTCTAATCTCTCGGTAGTGTTCTTTTTGTTTTTAGTAGTGATGTATCTTGACATTCCTGCTACTCCAGTTTCTTTGTGCTCTGTGCACTCCAAAATCACCTGTACTCTATTACCTTTTTTTGCCATGATTTCTTATTTTTTAATGAAACCACTTCTGGTTCCTCTTAATATTGCTTCTTCAATCCCTATTCTATTGATAATTCTCAATCCATGAGCTGAAACTTTTAAAGTTACAGATTTCTCTTGCTCTGGAAGGAAAAATTTCTTTTCCAATAAGTTAATTTCAAAACGACGCTTCGTTTTGTTATTAGCGTGAGAAACATTGTTTCCTACCATGGCACGCTTTCCTGTTATTTGGCAAATTCTTGACATATCTCGACGTTCTTATTTCTGAATAAATATTTGAGAGTGCAAAATAACGAAGAATATTTTAGTTAGACAAATAATATTGTAAATTATTTCAAAGAAAATTCAAACTTCTGCACTGCTATTATTTGGAAAGGCAAATCCTTTTTAATACTAAACAATATTTACCTCTCTTTCTAGTTCAATTCCAAATTTCTCTTTTACCGAATCAATAATCATCGTCGAAAAACCAAAAATCTCTTTCCCTGTCGCATTTCCCGTAGCATTCACAATAACCAAAGATTGTAGTTTGTGAGAAGCTACATTCCCTATTTGTTTCCCTTTCCAGCCGCATTGTTCGATGAGCCAACCCGCAGGAACTTTCACGAAATTTCCGTTCGGATAACCTTGAATATTCTCAAATTGAAGTTTTAAATTTTCAAATTTCCCCAAACGAATCGACGGATTTTTAAAAAAACTACCCGCATTTCCAATTACTTTTGGATCAGGCAATTTACTTTGTCGAATATGAATCACTGCTTTCGAAACATCTTGAATCGTAGGATTTTCAATTCCTAATTTTTCCAACTCGGTTTTTATTGCGCCATATTCGGTTTTAATCAAATGATTTTTAGTTGTCAATTTGAAAGTAACTTTCAAAATCACATATTTTCCCTTGCCTTCTCTTTTAAAAATAGATTCACGATAACCGAAATTGCATTTTTCATGATTGAACTCTTCCACTTCTAAAGTTTCTAAATTCAATACTTTACAACTCACGAAAGTATCTTTAATTTCCGTTCCGTAAGCGCCGATATTCTGCATTGGCGAAGTTCCTACATTCCCTGGAATCAACGATAAATTCTCTAAACCACCGTAGTTTTTATTCAAGCAAAACTGTACAAATTCATGCCAGTTTTCACCCGCTTTTGCCGTTACCAAAACTTCATTATCATTCAAAGTTTCCTCAGAAATTCCTTTTAAATTCAATTGAATAACCAATCCATCGAAATCTTTGGTAAACAAAATATTGCTTCCGCCACCGAGGAAAAGTCGTGAAGTATTTTGAGTAATTGAGTAATTGAGTGTTTCGAGAAGTTCATCAATCGACGAAACTACTGCGAAATATTTCGCAGAAACATCAACTCCGAAAGTATTGAGATTTTTTAATGAAAAATTTTGTTGAATCTTCATATTTATTTAGGACTGTTTGCGAGCATATTATGAATTCTTTTTTCGGCTTCTTCTTTAGCAATTCCATGATAAAAATCGACTACAAAAGGATGACTAAAATCCAACTGAGGATAAACTTCTGGTCTTTCATTCCCAGGTTTAGTTTTCACATCCATCGCCACCCCTTTTTCAAATTGATAATCTGGAAGCGCATTACTCAACCAACCGAAATAGATGGTTTCGTGATTTTCATTATTGAAATTAGTGTGATAGTCTTCGAAATTTTCTTCACTTACAGAAACCCAAAGCCCATATTCCAAATAACGAGAGGTATTCATGATTTTCTGCTTCAACACCACCCGAATAAACCGATCTGTTCTATCTGGATATTCAATGATACAAAAATCTGAATCGATATGAATAGGATAACTGTTTTTTTGCTCCTCGGTTAGCCAATAATACGAATTGGGATAAGAAAAAGTGAGTGCAGGATAGTCGTGATGAATTTCACCACAAACAGAACATTTATACTCAGAATTCATTGGAATCATAATTTATCAAATCTACATAAATTTTGGCTAAAGCCAATTGCTTTCACAATTAAAAAACGGGCTAAAGCCCGTTCCTATTGATATTAAAGATCAAACTCAATTTTATATTTTTGAAGCGCATCTTCCAGCAATTCCACACTTCTTCGCAAATCCGCTTCATTCAAAACATAAGCAATTCGCACTTGTTTTTTACCCAATTCTGGATTGCTATAAAATCCGCTCATTGGCGCAACCATAATGGTTTCGTTGTTGTTCGAATAACTTTCCAAAAGCCATTGCGCAAATTTATCGGTATCATCCACTGGAAGTTCTACCGCACAATAAAATGCCCCTTTCGGTTTCGGACAAATCACTCCGGGAATCCCGTTCAGCAAATCAACCAACACATTTCTTCGGTGCGTATATTCTGCAAGGACTTTCAAAATATATTCGGTATCGTTTACGTGCGCTGCAGCAGCTGCAATTTGACCCAAAAGAACCGGACTTAATCTTGCTTGCGCAAAAAGCATCGCCGCATCATGAATTTTTTTCGAACGCATCACCATAAAACCAATTCTTGCACCACACATCGAATAACGCTTGGATTCTGAATCAATGATGATACAGTTTTCCGCAATTTCCGGAAATTCCAACATCGATATTTGTTGCTTTCCATCATATACATATTCGCGATAAACCTCATCGGAAATAATCACAATATCGTGTTTCAAAGCAATATCTGCCAATTGTTGCAACTCTTCTCTGGTGTAAAGATAACCTGTCGGATTTCCTGGATTACAAATTAAAATCGCTCTCGTTTTTGGCGTAATTTTCTTCTCAAAATCTTCAATCGGAGGCAACGCAAAACCGCTATCAATCGTTGAAGAAACCGCAACAACATTTACGTTAAAAGTGCTTGCAAAACCGTTATAATTCGCATAATAAGGTTCCGGAATAATCACTTCATCTCCATCGTCACACAAAGTGGAAATCGCAAAATTCAACGCTTCTGAACCACCGTTGGTTACAATAAAATTATTGGTCGTTAAATCCGTAAATCCTAAAGAATGATAATAATTATTTAATGCCGTTCTATACTCTAAATTCCCTTCTGAAAGTGCATATTCGTAAATCTTTAAATGATTATCTTTCACCGCATCCAAAGCAGATTTCGGAGTTTCAATATCGGGTTGACCAATATTCAAATGATACACTTTTATTCCTTTTTGTTTTGCGAGTAATGCGTAAGGAACGAGTTTTCTAACGGGCGACGCAGGCATATTCTGCGCTCTATGAGATATTTTCGGCATTTTAATTTATTATTTTTACAAAATTAAGAAATTTTTTAGGAGCAACACGATTATTCCTTCTTTGAGATTTCAGTCCAGCTCTTCGCTGCAATCTGTCATTGCGAACAAAGTGAAGCAATCTTTTCAAATGATGTTTCCGCACTGCCAGTATTTCCACCGCGATCTGGGCTAAAATTTCGGGCGGTTTGTTTGTCTACTGAGAGGAAATCATTCTAATTAAAATAAAAAAACATCATCGTTGGTGATCGCTCCTCTGGAGCTTCGGGTTTTGCTTGTCTTCATTTCTACCAATAGTTCGCGGCTCTGCGGCTCGTTTAAAAAACTTTAATAATGTCACGCTTTCGGAATTATCACTATTTCAAAAGGAAATAAAAGAAAAAACCGCAGAAAGAATCCACGGTTTCAAAAATATTTTAAAAAATTTTATTTTACAAATCCTTTGATTTTCAACAATGGTTTCAAATCTGGAGTTCTTCCGGTAAATTCTTTAAAAGCATCATTTAAATCTACAGAATTTCCAACAGATAAAATATATTTACGGAAACGATCGCCGTTTTCACGGGTCATTCCGCCATGCGTTGTAATCCAATCCCAAGCATCGGCATTCAACATATCGCTCCACATATACGCATAATAACCTGCAGAATATCCGCCGCCAAAAATATGCGCAAAATAAGGAGAATGATATCTTGGCGGAACTTCTTTTAAGTTAAAACCATATTTCGCCAAAACGTCTTTTTCAAATTCCAAAGTCGGTTTAAACTGCGATTCATCGGTCACCGAATGCCAGTTCATATCAATCGTCGCCGCAGAAACCAATTCTGTTGTCGAATATCCTTGATTAAAAGTTCCTGCTTTTTTAATTTTATCAACTAACGCTTGTGGCATTGGTTTTTTGGTTTGATAATGAATAGCATAATTCTTCAACACAGAAGGTTCCAACGCAAAAAACTCATTAATCTGAGAAGGAAATTCCACAAAATCACGTGGCACATTCGTTCCCGAAATCGAAATGTATTTTTGGTCTGCAAACAATCCGTGTAAAGTATGTCCGAACTCATGGAACATCGTACTTACATCATCATAAGAAATTAAAGATGCTTTTCCTTCCGCAGGTTTCTGATAATTAAAAACATTTACAATCACAGGTTTTTGCCCCAAAAGATGACTTTGTTCCACAAAATTGCTCATCCAAGCGCCACCGTTTTTATTATTTCTGGTATAAAAATCTAAGTAATAAATCGCCAAAGATTTGCCATCTCTATCGAAAACTTCGTAAGCCACAACGTCCGGATGGTACACTGGCAAATCGTTTCTTTCTTTAAAAGTAATTCCGTAAAACTTTTCGGCAGCGTAGAAAACACCTTTTTCTAAAACCGTTTTCACTTCGAAATAAGGTTTTATTTCATTCTCATCAAGGTCGTATTTTGCTTTTCGAACTTGCTCTGCGTAGAAATTCCAATCCCAAGGTTCCACGGTAAATCCGCCTTTTTGCTGATCGATTAATTTCTGAATTTCATCGCTTTCTCTTTTCGCAGTTGCCACAGCTGGAGTTGCTAACTTAGCCAAAAGATTCATTGCATTTTCTGGAGTTTTCGCCATTTGATCTTGGAGTTTCCATTCAGCGAAAGATTTTTTACCCATTAAATGTGCTTTTTCCATTCTCAATTTCACTTGTCTTTCCAAGTTACTTCGAGTATCATCGGCATTGCCTTTTTCGGCTCTGTACCAAGATGCTTTGAAGAGTTTTTCTCTAGTCGCACGGTTTTTCAAATTCTGAAGAAGAGGTTGCTGAGTTGTATTTAATAAAGTTAAAAGATATTTCCCTTCTTGCCCCGCCAATTTCGCATCGGCGGCAGCTGCGGCAATTTCGTCGGCAGAAAGCCCATCGAGTTCTTCTACATCAGTAATCAGTACCGAACCATTTTTTCGAGCTTCCAAAAGCTTACTTGAATATTGAGTAGAAAGTGTTGCTAATTCTTCATTAATTTTTTTAACTTTTTCTTTATTTTCAGCGGAAAGATTCGCACCAGCGATTTCGAAATTGGTTTTATACACTTCCAAAAGTCGTTTTTCTTCTGATCCTAAACCATTGGTTTTAATGGCTTTAATTCTTGAATACAATTTTTCATTCAAATAAATCTGATCCGAAAGTCCCGAAAAAATCGGCGCATATTCTTCTTCCAACTTCTGCAACTCAGAATTGGTGTTAGATCCGGTGAGATTATAAAAAACGATTTGCGCTCTTTTCAAAACTTCGCCACTGTTTTCTAATGCCAAAAGCGTATTTTCGAAAGTTGGAGTTGCTTTATTATTGGCAATTTTTTCAATTTCTGCCAATTGAATTTTCATTCCATAATCGAATGCTGGCTTGAAATGTTCGTCTTTAATTTTATTAAATTCAGGAGCTTGGTATTGCAACGAACTTTTTTTCATGAACGGATTATTCGCCATATCAGCGTTGGGTACAGCGATTTCTGTAGCGGAATTTTCTGAAGTTTTCATAGTGGTGCAGGCTGTTGTCATCGCCAAAGAGGAAATTAAAAAAACAGATGTAATATTTTTCATTCGTAAATTGTTATTAAAGGATAAAGGTATTAATTTAAAATTTATCTTTAACATAACAAATTAAAATAAAACTATGAAAACACTCACCATCTCAGTTCTTGCCGCATTTTTCACTTTATCATCTTGCAACGTAAAATCCGACAACGGCGGTTTCTCTTTTAATGTTGTACCAAAAGTTGGGACTGGACCAATAAAAAATAAAGAGTTCAAAATGTCATTTGACGAAATTAAAGTAGCACAATCCATCAATGCAGAAGTGGTGAAAGCCGACGAAGAAAAAGTGGTAATTACTGCTCCATCAGATATTATTGAAGATATTTTGGTTGAAAATAATAATGGAAAATTATACATCCATTTCAAATCTGGTGTAAATATTTCGGCAAGAAATGTATCAGCAAAGATTTTTGCTAAAGATTTTTCTGCGGTAAAAGCCAGTTCTTCGGCATCAATTAAAATTAAAGATCAATTTACGCAAGACCGAATGAATATCGAGGCTTCCAGCTCTGCCGACATTTCCGGGAATTTAGAAGCCAATGAAATGTCGATTAATGTTTCAAGTTCGGGCAGTTTTACAGGAAAAATTTGGGCTGTCAATTTAAAATCGGAAGCCACTTCTTCGGGAGACATTAACATTTCGGGGAAAACAAAAAATGCCAATTTAAGCGCCTCTTCCTCCGGAACTTTAAATGCACAAAAAATGATTGCTGAAAACGCAGATATAAAAGCTTCAAGTTCCGGAGATGTGAGTCTTTCTGTCTCTAATCAGCTGAACGCTTCGGCAAGTTCGTCGGGTGATATTTCTATTTACAGAAAAGGAAATCTGAATATCATTAGCAAAAAAGAAAGCAGCGGCGGAAGCGTTTCGATACAGTAGAAATGCTATTTTAAATATTTAAAAAGATACTTTGCAGAATTTTCTGTGGGGTATTTTTTTTGGAATGTAGTGTCAGTTGCGTTAGTTTTTTGTTGAGATTGGGAAAGTTGTGTATATTTGAGTTTAACTGTAAACGTATCACAAAACATCGTAAACATGGGTCTATTTGACATTTTTAAATCTTCGAAAAAAGAAAACCATAATCCTATATCTAATAGTATTGGTCAATTTTTCTATAGCGAATTTGACGGAACAAAAAATTTTAAAGGAATAATTAATTCAACTATTGATAAAAATATTGAAATTTTATTTCCAATTAATGAAAGTGAAATTTCAAAATATCAGTTTGATTATTTTAAAAAAATAGAAACAAATTGGATTTCTATCAGGCAAAAACTTAAGATTTTTAATTCTCAAATTGATTTTGAAAATTATAAAGTTGTTCATATTTTAATTCCAGACAAAAAACATGAGCATTACGATATGGGTGCTGAAATAGTATTTCAAAATAAAGAAAACTTTATTTCGGTGATTTTGAATGACATCAATATTGACGAAATAATCGAAAACTAAAAAAATCGCCCATCGCTCCCGAATCCTTTCGTGTGGGCAATTTAATTTAGCACACGTTTCTTTTGAACGAAAAGGAATTCTATAAACAAAGTAATACATGAATTAACAATTACAGAGAAACCCCTACAATATATTTCATTTTTATTTTGATAATGTTCCATTATTCGTTAACTTTGGCAAGTGGAAATAATTAGAGAAATCGTTTTTTATAAAGATTACTTTGACGACTTTTTTGAAACCTTAACCGCAAAGGACAAAGTTGACGAAGTGCTTTTTATGATGACAATTCTTGAACGCGTTCCAACTAAATTTTTTAAAAGTATTGAAGGTGTAAAAGGACTTTTTGAAATTCGAATTGAATTCGAAAGCAACATTTATCTAATATTTTGCTGTTTTGATAAAGGAAATTTAGTAGTTCTTTTCAACGGGTTTCAAAAGAAAACTCAGAAAACACCAACAAAAGAATTGAACAAAGCAGAAAAAATAATGGCAGAATATTTTAACGAACAAAAAGAAAATAATGGAAACAAAAAATAAAAACATTAAAACTCTCGCCCAACATCTTGACAAAAGATACGGAGAAACAG
>NZ_JBAVFG010000109.1:0-10835 GCF_049588135.1 Kaistella sp.
AGTGAAGCGAGGTTACTATCAGATCAATTATTACAGAATTTATCCTGATGGAGAAAAATTTGTTGAAAACGAAGTCGTTAAGAAATTTCATCATTTATTAGAAAACACCATTAATAAAAGACCCGACAATTATCTTTGGTCGCACAGAAGATGGAAATACCAGAGTGCAATTAAATTCATGGAACCCAAAAATTAATCCTTATTAAAATTGAATTTAGCCATTGTCATATTAAATTGGAACGGAAAAAATTGGTTAGAAAAATTTCTTCCCAACGCGATTTCTCATTCCGAAAACGCCGAAATTCATGTGATTGATAACGCATCGACAGATGATTCTATCCATTTTCTACAATTAAATTTCCCAGAAGTAAAAATCGTTCAGAATTTAAAAAACCACGGTTTTGCAGGCGGTTACAATGAAGGTTTAAAGAAAATTGATGCCGAAATATATTGTTTGTTGAATTCTGATGTTGAAGTTACCGAAAATTGGCTGAAACCAGTTCTGAATTTATTTCAAACTGATGAAAATATTGCTGCAATTCAACCGAAAATTTTAGATTATAACCGAAAAGATTATTTCGAATTTGCAGGAGCTGGAGGCGGTTTAATCGACAACTTGGGTTATCCATATTGTCGCGGAAGGGTTTTTGAAAATTTAGAAAAAGACAACGGACAATATAACGATGAAACCGAGATTTTCTGGGCTTCTGGTTGTTGCTTTTTTATCCGTTCGAAAGATTTTTGGAAGCAAAATGGTTTCGATGAAAGATTTTTTGCCCATCAGGAAGAAATCGATTTGTGTTGGCGTTTGAAAAACACAGGAAAGAAAATTTTCTATACCGGAAAATCTACTGTTTATCATGTTGGTGGCGGAACTTTAAATAAACAAAGTCCACAAAAAACGTATCTCAATATTCGGAATAATCTTTCGATGATGCTGAAAAACCTTCCTTTCCCAAAATTGATTTGGTTGCTATTTTTCCGATTATGTTTGGATGGAATTGCCGGAATTTATTTCGGTTTAAAGTTTGGTTTCCCGCATCTTTGGGCGGTTGTGAGAGCGCATTTCGGATTTTATGCACAATTTCTTGGAACTTTGAAACTTCGTCAGAAAAAACAAATAAACTCTTATTATCAATCGAAATGGTTGATTTTTAAGCATTTTCTTTAAGATAAATTCAATATTTCTGATAAATTTATCTACATTTATATCATTGATATGAAAATAGATATTTACTTTCTTCTGAGCATTGCTGTAATTGTAATCCTGATTTTGGGTTTACTTATTTATTTCTTTCAGCACAGATTTTTTTTTCATCCAGAAAAACTTCCTCCCGATTTCAAATTCGCTTATGAACATTTAAAAGCCGAAGAAAAGACAGTGGAACCAGAACCTGGCGCAAAAATAAATTACCTTCATTTTCAAGTGGACAATCCGAAAGGTGTTGTGATTTATCTGAAAGGAAACACCAAAAGCATCAAAGGTTGGGGGAAATTTGCGATTGATTTCACAAGATTAAATTACGAAGTCATCATGATGGATTATCGTGGTTTTGGAAAAAGCACCGGAAAACGTACTGTTGAAGCCATGAAACGCGATTCGCAATTCATTTATGACATCGTGAAAAAAGAATATTCCGAAGATAAAATTATCGTGTATGGAAGATCTTTAGGTTCCGGATTTGCCGCAAGATTGGCTGCCAAAAACAATCCGCGAATGTTGATTCTCACTTCTCCACTCTACTCGCTTTTGCGCGCTATTCATCGTTATCTTCCGTTTATGCCTGCAAAACCTTTTTTGCGCTACAATATTCCGACTTTTCATTATTTGAAAAATGTGCGTTGTCCCATTAAAATAATTCATGGTTCCGACGACAATTTGGTTCCGATTAAAACAGCAATTGATTTGTCGGAAATTAACCCGAAATTAACAAAGCTTTATGTGATTTTGGGAGCCGGACATATTAATATTCATCAGTTTGAGGAATATCACCGCGCAATGGAAGAGATTTTTGAGGAGCGAAAAGTTTTTATCGACATGAATAAAACGAGCATGAATGAAAGTCACCGAAAAAATTAGTTTTCTTAAATTTGCGCCATGTCAGAAATCATTAAATATTTTCAGGAAAAAGTAGTTTTTTTACCCGTAATTTTACCCGATCATCACGAGTTCGATTTTGATAAAAAATTCGAAGAATACTTTTGGGAAACGCGGTTTGAAGGAAAAATTAATGCGCTTCATTTCAAAATTGAAAATCCAAAAGGAGTGCTGCTTTACTTTCACGGAAACTCCGATAATCTTCACCGATGGGGAAAAATTGCCAGTGAATTTACCCAGTTTGGTTACGATGTTTTGGTGATGGATTATCGTGGTTATGGGAAAAGTTCCGGACCGAGAAATGAAGAGTTGCTCTATTCTGATGCGCAATTTATTTATGATTTTGCAAAAAAAACTTATGGTGAAGAAAATATTGTGGTTTACGGAAGAAGTTTGGGCGGCGTTTTTGCCATTAAAGTTGCCTCCGAAAATCAGCCAAAAGCTTTAATTTTAGAAGCTGCATTTTTTAATCTTCAGGATATTGTAAACCGTTGGTTGCCAAAGAAAGTGACTGATCGTGTTTCGCCAAAAATGAACTATCATTTTCTGTCGAATGAAAATATCTTGAAAGTAAAAATTCCACTTTATCATTTTCATGGAACGAAAGATTTTATTGTTCCGCTGAAATCGGGAAAAAAATTATTTGAAATTTTCGAAAAAACAAATCCAGAAATTTCGAAAAAATTCATTGAAATAAAAGGTGGAAGTCATGATGATTTGGCTTCTTTTGAAGAATTTAACATTGAATTAAAGAAAATTTTAGAATGAAAACTTTTTTTTTCACTGATTTGGCTGCTTATTTTTAAACCACAAAAGCGAATGTATTTTGCTCATGCTAATATTTTACTGTTTAATGCAAATAATATCAAACCTCAAATGATTAACTTCTGTGCCATCGATTTTGAAACCGCAACTCATGAACGAAATTCCGCTTGTGAAATGGGAATTTGTGTGGTAGAAAATGGAGAAATCGTCTCTACAAAAACGTGGCTTATCAAACCGCCAAGTTTTCCATATTTTCATCCTCGGAATATTGAAGTTCATGGGATTACTCCTAAAGAAGTTGAGGATGCACCGACGTTCGATGAGATTTGGCATGAAGCCCAAGAATTAATGTACGGCAATTTGATGATCGCTCACAACGCTGGTTTCGATGCTGGAGTTTTGCGAAGTTGTCTGGATTATTATGGTTTTTTTAAACCAAAATTGAATTATTTGTGCAGTATTTCTTTAGCCAAAAAATCATGGAAAGGTTTACCAAAATATGGATTGAAATCTTTGGCTGAACAGCACAATATTCAATTTAATCACCACAGAGCTGGTGCTGATGCTGAAGTTTGTGCAAAGATTTCTCTGCTGGCTTTTAATCAATTGATGCTTACCAGAAATGAGGAAGTTACGGAGGTAATGAAAAAAAATCTCAAAACATTATAACAAATCACAGCCATCAGAAAGTTCTTATAAAAAGAGTAAAAATTTCTTGAAAACCCTGGTTTAAAAGGAGATACTTGTTTGTAGGACGAAATTATCTCTACCGAAAAGTATATTTTGTGGCGTTTTTTTGGCTTCTTTTACGACGGGTTTTAGTTCGTTTCAGATGTAATCCAAGGTAAGATAGTGCATCAAACATATTTGGATTTTCTCACAGAAGTTGCTGAAAGCTGTTTTTGTTATTACAATAAAACCGTTTGATGAGTTCGAGCAGCAAATAACTAATCAATGCAACATAAATTTGTGATTTTACTGTGTTTTCGCTTGTGCCTAAAAAGGTTTTGATTTGTAGGTTTTGTTTCATCGCCTTGAAAAAAAATTCAATGTCCCAACTTTTTTTTGTACAAGTCGACAATCGTTCTTGCAGACCAGTACGACTGATTGGTTATGATCTCTATTACTTTGCTTTCATCTTCTTTGTCAACCATTTGGACTCGACCTTTGCAGCAGTGTGCGGACGAACGGCAAACTTGTCCCCCAGAAACTGAAAGCGTTTTTTGATGCAATTGAGTACTGTAACTGATGAAGAAAAAAAAGAGTGAATCCCCACATCGGTTTGGTAATATGGCAAGAGAATTGATGCAAAGCAAAAATACTATACATTATAAATTAATCACCAAACTAAAAAAAGAAACACCATGACCGTCAACACTTTCGACGACCTTGTTTCTGGCATTCAGAATGGAGAAAAAGACATCACCATCAGCAGAAGCATCTTGTGTAATTACAGCATTATATTGCCAAAAGGAGTCAACCTCAACGGTCAACCTCAGGAAAATGGAGAATTACCCTTGCTTTCTTTTCAACATTCTGACGGAATTGGGGTAAGTGCCAACAATTCGGTGAAAAACCTCAACATTGATGTTCCTACCCATCATAAAGCTATCTTTAACACGACTGTTCAACAAGATTTGGGGACTTTTACTTTTGAGAATTTATTGGTAAAAGGGCAAGTTTCTATTATTACAAGGGTTGGTGTTGAGAAAGCAAACATCATCATTAATAATCTGGATATTCATTCCGCAGACGCTCGACATTATTTGGAGCAACCACAAAAGTATGGAGTAAATGTACTGCAAGGCGCATTGACGATTTATAATATTAATCCAAATGTGGACAGTCTTGTTTCGGTTGCAGTAAGCAATTTAAGTATCGGAAGAAAGAATGCTCCCGTTTCTGGTTGTGGCGTTTTTATTTCGGGTTTTGGCGACCAAGGGGGCAGAACAGAAATTTCAAAACTGCATACTAAAGCGATTTATTCTAACGGAAAAATACCTTTGGGTGTTGCAGATTATATCACCGGCGGCGTGTTCATACTGTATGGCGCGCACGCCAATGAAGTGATAACGGATGGCGAAGTAATTACTTATGGAGTAAACGATATGGTTTTAGACGTTTGGGGAAGTGTGGATGATTGGACGAGCAATGCACCGATCATTTCTTACGGACCAAGCGGTGTTGGTTTTGTGAATTTTGGTATGGTGAAGAACTTTACCGTAAATGCACCTCTACAAACTTATGGACTTGGTGCAAGAGGCTACAATCAATATGACGGAACAGTTGACAATATTTCATTTCAATCGATTGAAACTTTTGGCGACGGCTCTGTGGGCATACAAATAAGTAAAAAGATAGGAACCCTTACCGTAAATGGAGATGTAACCACGCACGGTTCTATCGGTGCTTCATTGGTAAAAGGGGTTTATATTGATTTGCCTGCTTATGCCTTGAGTATAAAAAACGGCGGCGCAGCAACAAACATTACCATTAAAGGAAACATCGCTACTTACGGCGACCATGTAACTTCTTATATTGTAGAACAAGGCGGAAACCCAGGATTACTAACCGTAGAAGGCAAAATTACTGCAAGCGGACAAAATTCTCAAATAGAAAAAACAGAATAGAAATACTATTCTTAATAATGAAGTTTGCGTTTTGTCTGCAAAACAAAAATTGAAAGCCCGAATCCTTCGAGTTCGCAACGTTTTGGTTGCAATACAAGAATTATTGCTACCACGCTCCCACTTTTAATACTTTTTAACCTTTCAATACTCCCCGAAAATTCATTGAAAACCTTAACTTTGTGATAAAGTAAAAAGTAAATGGAAAGTAAAAAAGATTTTTTTCTCGAATGCTATAAATTAGGCATTATCAAATTCGGTCGGTTTACCTTAAAAAGCGGTATTGAAAGTCCGTTTTATGTTGATTTAAGACCACTTGCATCAGATCCCAAAATTCTGAAGAAACTCGCCAATTATCTTTTGGATATGCTTCCTTTGGATAATTTCGATCTCATTTGTGGAGTTCCTTATGCAGCACTTCCGATGGCTACAGCGATGTCTCTGGAAAGTTATTTGCCTTTAATTATTAAAAGGAAAGAAGCCAAACAATACGGTACAAAGAAAATATTGGAAGGAATCTTCACTTCCGGGCAAAACTGTTTACTCGTTGAAGATGTGATTACTTCTGGCACTTCATTGTTGGAAACGATTCCAGAAATCGAGAATGAAGGAATTACCGTTTCTGATATTGTGGTGGTTCTGGACCGGCAACAAGGTGGAAGAGAAATATTGGAAAGTAAAGGTTTCCGTGTTCATTCACTTTTCACAATTTCCGAAGTTTGTGCGATTTTGAAAGAAGAAGGTCATTTAACAGATGATGAAGTAGAAAGAATTAATGAATTTCTCGCTGGAAATGTAATTCAATTTGAAAAAGAAAAAAGAATTTCTTACGAAGAAAAATCAAAAATTTGCGATCATTCGGTCGCTCAAAAATTACTGAAAATTGCGATTGAGAAAAATTCGAATCTTATTGTTTCCGCAGATGTTACTACTACTCAGGAATTATTAGCTTTGGCTGAAAAAGTTGGCCCACACATCGTTGCATTGAAAACGCATATTGATATTTTACTGGATTTCGATCATGACCAAACGATTTTACCTTTAAAAGATTTAGCCACCAAATACAACTTCCTTTTAATGGAAGATCGCAAATTTGCCGACATCGGAAATACTCAGGAATTACAATTTACCCACGGAATGTATAAAATTTCAACTTGGGCAGATTTCGTTACCTCACAAGTTATTGCAGGTTACGAATCGCTGGATTGTTTTAGAAATGTAGGAATTGTTGCCATTTTAGGAATGTCTTCGAACGGAACTTTAACCGATGCTCATTATCGCGAAGAAGCCACCAATATTGCATTGTCTCATCCTAATGTTTTTGGTGGAGTTTCTCAAAATAAAATCCCGAACGAATTGCTTCTCTTCACACCAGGAATAAATTTGGCAGATTCTGGCGACGGAAAAGGGCAGCAATACAACACACCAGAACACACTTTCACCCAATTAGAAACCGATTTCATTATTGTAGGTCGCGGAATTTATAAATCTGCTGACGTCGAAAAATCTGCTTTAAGTTATAAAATCGCAGGTTGGAATGCTTATCTTTCGTCCTTATAATTTTTCAAAACCAATTAAAGAACTTATCCTATATCAATTCATTTGAATAGGTTAAATCTTAAATTTGTTTCATTATAAATTAATTAGTAATCATCACTTTATGAAAGTAGATATTTGGAGCGACATTCGTTGTCCGTTTTGTTATGTTGGAAAAAAGAATTTCGAAAAAGCTTTGGAACAATTTCCAGATAAAGAAAAGATTGAAGTAACATGGCACAGTTTTCAACTCGATGCTGACTTGAAAACACAACCTGAACGAAATCCTTTAGAATATTTCGCCGAAGCCAAAAGGGTTTCTGCCGAGCAAGCGAAAGAAATGCACAATCATGTTTCCAGAGCAGGAAAAGAAGCCGGAATTGAATTTAATTTTAACCATCAAAAAATAGCAAATTCTTACCGAGCACATCTTTTATTGCAATTGGCAGCAACCAAAAATCTGGCGAACGAAACAGAAGAAGCCTTATTTAAAGCCCAGTTAATCGATGGAAAAAACATCGATGATGAAGCTACTTTAATTGAAATCGGAAAATCGGTTTCGTTAAACGAAGATGAAATAAAAGAAGCTTTAGTTTCAGACGACTTCGGAATGGAAGTAACCCGAGACATGATGCTGGCGCGACAAATGGGAATAAGCGGTGTTCCGTTTTTTGTGATTAATGATAAATATGGAGTTTCCGGAGCGCAACCTCCAGCAGCATTTACAGAGGTTTTAGAGAATTCCTGGAAAGAGTTTTCTGCAGGTGATAAAGGTTTACAGATTATTTACGGCGGAGAAAGCTGTGATATTGACGGAAATTGCGATTAACAATTTCTAGTGCATTAAATTAATAATTAAAAAACGGAAGTTTGGGAAACCAGATTTCCGTTTTTACTTTAAGTTGTGAAATCTCTTAATGGAAGTTGGTTTGAAAATATATTTCGCAGTAACAGTTTCTGGCACATCAACATCGAGTTCATACCAAGGTGAAAGTTGTGGATTTCTGTGATTGACCAAAACATGAATATCCTGCGCAGGCATAAAACTCTCAGCTAATAAATATAACTTTTTACCCGATATATTTCTGGCAACGCCCACAATAATCACCGAGTGACCAGGACTTCCTGGTTTGATTAAAAAATCTCCTGTTCGAATAGCAGCATTATTTTTAATAGGAATTGATTCCCGATCCAAAGAAATCGTTCCTGCATATCTGAAAATAAGTTCCAAGTATTTTTGGAAATTTTCGTAGGAGTCATCGACATTTCCTGTGTTTGTGAAACTTACTTTATTCTTTAGTTCTTTAGTTCTAATTCCATTTTTAAAATCGTTCCATGGAAAAAATTGTCCACTTGTAAATTCAAATCCGATTTCATCAAATCTTTTATTTAACCATAAATATTCAGCGTAGAGGCGAATCCAAGCATCTGCACATTGCTGTAAGTTTTTCTCGCCGACATCAATCCGTAAGATTGCAACATGGTGTTGCTGCTGATTTATCGGAATTCCTGTAAAATCTCTCACCGGAAAATTCGGAGGATGAAGCGGAAAATTATTCAGAAATTCGCTGAAACTTCCGGGCTGTTCATTCATCCAAGAAAAACCTTTTGGTGGAGTGAAACGAGTACGGATCGTAGATTTCGATTCATCGATGACCAATGGCATCGTGCTCTCAATTACTTGAGAAAACACATTTTGAAATGAAATTAACAGCAATAATAATCCAAATCGTTTCAATTGGTACTTTATTTAAAGATTATCAAAATTACTTATTATTTCTAAATACCAAAAAATAGCACTAATTTTTAAAAAACATCGTTATATTTGAGCTACGATTGAAAATGAAAAGATATTCTACAACCCTCTTGTTTCTCTTAGTTTTTGTTGGAATTTCTGCACAGCAGGATACCATCAACATTACTGCAAAAATAACTGAAAATAGCAATCTGATTTCTGTTAACCAAGAAATTATTTACTACAATAACACTTCATTACCTTTAAAAAAGATAAAACTCCTTAATTGGATTTCAGCCTATAAAAATAAAAACACACCACTTCTTTCCCGTAGCATACAAAATCGAAAAAACGAAATGTATTTTGCCAAACGTGAAGAATTAGGAAATACTGCGGAATTGCAAATTGAATCCTTGGATTGGGAATACCTTTCGGGGCATGATGAAAATATTTATTTTCCACTTTCTAAAGAATTGAAACCAGGGGAACAGGTAAAAATATCCTTAAAATACATCCTCCATATTCCTGACCAAAAATTTACCGGTTATGGATTTGCAGACCAAAAATTTTCTTTAAAATATTTTTTTATTGTCCCTGATCGTTTCGAAGACGATAATCAAAATCCGAAATATTATCGAAATATTGAAGAAAATCAAAGTCCTGACGTTTATTGGAATGTTACTTTTGAACTTCCGCAAGATTATTTTGCAGAAAGTAATTTGGTGCAAATGAAGCCCAATTCCTTTGAAGGAAAACTAAATCAAGATCCAGAATTCTTCATTTCTAAAGAAAAAACCGAACAAATAATTACCCAAGTAGATGGCAAAAAAATTGAAATCGACTTCGGCTATCCATTAACACCAACCAAAAAACAAAGTTTAGAATTCTATCTTCCGCTGCAACTTCATTTCATAAAAAATAAAATAGGAAACCTTCCGACGAAAATTTTCATTAGCGAAAAATTTAGAAAAGATGAAGGTTTTACCGGAATCAATGACCTCAAATTCTGGAAATTCCATTATCAACTTTTTAAAGAAAATGAACAAACCGACCTTCATTATTTCAGTATTTTATCAAAATCGATTGTGCAAAGAATGGCTATTTTTGATAAAAGCAAAGACCATTGGTTGCTGAACGGATTTAAGACTTATCTGGAGATTCAATATATCGACCGTTATTATCAGGATAAAAAGCTCTTGGGAGATTTGCCAGATCAATTAAATTTTTTCGGCATGCGACCGCTAAAATTGATGCAGGTTTCTAAACTGAAACTCAGCGAAAGATACGGACTGGCTTACCAATACATCGTTAACCAGAATCTGGATCAAAAAATCAATGAACCTTTTGAAAATCTAAGTAATTTCAATGCCACTGCGATCAGCCATTTTGAGACAGGAAGTCTTTTTTCCTTTATCGCAGAGAAAATGGGTCAAGAGAATTTTGATGATTTTCTGAAGGATTATTTAACTCAATATTCGGGGAAACCAGTTGATCAAAAAGTATTTTTAGATGAACTTTCCTTGGCATCAGGATACTCGTCTGATTTTTTAGAAAAATTTATTCAACAAAAAAACCGGGTGAATTTTAAGTTAAAACGTTTTACTAAAACTGGCGATAACTTTCAGGTTAAGGTATCAAAAAACACCACCCAAAAGATTCCTTTCAAACTTGAAACTGAAGAAGAATCTGGTAAAAAGGAAACTTTTTGGTTTGATACCGACGATTCAAAAAAGATTGTAGATTATAATATCCCACAATCGAATGCTGAAAAAATCATCATTAACGACGGTTATATTTTCCCCGAGAAAAACTTCCGCGATAATTATTTATACACCGAAGGATTTTTTGCTAACAGAAAAAAAATTAAACTCAAGGTTTTTAAAGATATCCCGAATCCTGAATATAACGAAATTTATGTGAATCCGCGCTTCAATTTCAATGCTTATGACAAGGTTTTATTTGGTTTTAACTTTAAGAATGCCTCTTTATTTGAAAGAAAATTTCAATATTCTTTTACTCCTTATTTTAGTTCGGGTACTGGGCAACTTGCAGGTGCTGGTGGGGTGGCTTATTC
>NZ_JBAVFG010000110.1:0-14562 GCF_049588135.1 Kaistella sp.
GTGAAGTGAAACTTTTTTCGCTCTTTCTCTCGCTAATTTCTGAATCCCCGAAAGTTCTTTTCTTTCCCTTTCAGAAATAATGATTTTCCGGTGAATCGCTTCTGCAATATCTTGATTTTGATGCAGGAAATTATCGAGCTTATTCTTTAAAAAATTAGTGATAAAAGATCTTACCGTTTCTTTTCCGGGCTCAATTTCATTAGAACCCAATTTTGTTTTCGTTTGGGATTCAAAAACAGGCTCAATTACTTTAATGGCAACCGCCGCAATAATCGATTTACGGATATCAGCCGCTTCAAAGTTTTTATTAAAATATTCGCGAATGGTTTTCACATACGCTTCCCGGAAAGCATTTAAGTGCGTTCCACCTTGCGTTGTATTTTGTCCGTTGACGAAAGAAAAATAGGTTTCAGACTGTGATTTATCCGAATGGGTGATGGCAACTTCAATATCTTCATCTTTTAAATGAACAATCGGGTAGATGATTTCTCCCTCAATTTCTTCATTCAATAAATCTTTTAATCCATTTTCGGAGAAGTATGTTTCGCCATTAAAAACTATTTTCAAACCTGGATTCAGGTAGCAATAATTTTTGAGCATTTTCTCGATATACTCTTTTCTAAATTTGAAATGTGTAAATATCGTCGTATCCGGAATAAAAGTAATTTCCGTTCCGTTGCGATCTGAAGATTCAGATTCTGCGAAATCTTGAGTAATGAGTCCCTTTGAAAATTCTGCAATTTTAGCTTTTCCGTCTCGGATTGATTTTACTTTAAAAAACTCCGAAAGCGCATTTACTGCCTTGGTTCCTACTCCATTTAAACCTACTGATTTTTTAAAGGCTTTGGAATCGTACTTTCCACCGGTATTCATTTTAGAAACGGCGTCAACTACTTTCCCTAAAGGAATCCCCCGTCCATAATCACGAATAATTGCTTTACCATCGTCGATTTTTATTTCGATTCTTTTCCCGGATTTCATTACGAATTCATCGATGGAGTTATCGATGATTTCTTTGAGCAAGATATAGATTCCATCGTCGGCCGAAGAACCGTCGCCTAATTTACCAATATACATTCCCGGTCGAAGTCGGATATGCTCTTGCCAATCGAGGGTTCTAATATTATCTTCGGAATAATTAACAGTAGTATTTTCGCTCATATTTAGGTAGAAACTGTTTAATAAAATCAGTATCTCACAAAAATAGCGAAACGAATTTGATTTCTAAAATTTTGTGGAAAAGTTTTAATTAACTTTCTATTATTAATAAAATTAGGACTTCTACTTTATAATTGAAGCTTCAGTTTAATTTAAGATAATCCTCTTCTTTACTTTTAAAAATGATTGATCCATTTCTCAAAAGCCAGCATATAATCTTTCAGGAAATTTTCAGTTTTATCGTTGACTGTTTTTCCGTCTGCCATGAATAATTCATGTACTTTACTGATGTAAGCTTCTGGTTGCTGCATCATCGGAACATCTAGAAAAACAACTGCTTGCCGAATATTATGATTGGATCCAAAACCTCCCTGTGCACCAGGTGAAGTTGTTGCAACGGCGGCAGGCTTTCCTTTCCAGACACTTTTTCCGGGTGGTCTAGAACCTACATCAATCGCATTTTTCAAACCTCCGGGAATCGTTCGGTTATACTCCGGTGAAACAAAAAGAACACCATCAGAATTCTTAATCGTTTCTCTAAAATTCATCCATTCTTTAGGGGAATTAACATCTAAATCTTCATTATAAAGTGGTAAATTGCCAATTTCTACCATTTCCATTTTTAAAGTTTTGGGAGCAAGACGAATCAATTCATTGGCGATTTTTCTACTGAATGCTTCTTTTCTTAAGCTGCCCACTAAAACTGCGATTTTCTTTTCCATCGTTTTAATTTTAATTAAAGTTACAAATACTCTTCATTAAAAATCGTTTTTAAAATATTGTTTAACAAATATTTAAACTTTCATTACATGAAAAAAGTGAAAGAATTAACTTTCACTTTAAATAAATCTGTAGTATATTAAGAATTACTTTTTGATGAACTTTCTTGATATTACCTCATTCCCACTGTAAATATTTAAAATATATTGTCCGGCAGAAAGATTTCTAACATCAATATCAGCAGAAGAAGTTTCTTTGATTTTTTTCCCACTCATATCAAAAATACGAACCGATTGTAAACCTTTCACATTCTGAATTTTAATAAAATCTGAAGTCGGATTTGGATAGATTGAAATTAAATTTTTATTCACTGCAGAAACAGCCATTTTTTCTTCAAAACTTACTTCCACATCATCCAAACCAATGAAGGCAATATCTGTACAGTCGTAATGACGGAAAACCAATTGAACTTGCTGCCCAGCATATTCCGAAATATCAACTGAAATACTTTTGGCAACTTCCGTGTAACCAGCATCTAAAGTTTCTTCAAAGACCGGTGTTTCAGTCCCTGTAAAAGTTGAGTTTGCCGAAATCACATAAACTGCATAATGTTCTTCAAAAATTTCTTCGTCAAAAGCACCCACTTTAAATTTAAGGGTGATACTTCCTTCCTCATTCGGTAAAGCAAAAGCAGGACTTGTTAAGGTATTATCTGGTGTAAAAGCTTCAAGAAACCAAGACCAGGAAGTCGCAAAATCGCCAGTAAAAGCTGGCATTTCATCTTCTTCAGCATTATAAAATTCCCATTTTTCACCATCACCATCGCGGTCTGTATTTGCCCATAAAGCGACTTTTGCAGGATCGTTGAAATTATCTTCAAATACAATAGTTTGCCCATAATAAAATGCACCTAATCCAAGCGCAGAAGCCAAAAGTAATTTTTTAGTCATAATATAAATTTGAGTCAAATATACAAATCAAAAATTAGCTCGTTTAAAAACAGTAGTAATTTTTTCTTTTTAAATACCACTTTCTGGCAAAAAAAAGCGAACCGAAGTCCGCTTTATAATTTATTTTGAAAGAATGATCTTTTCTCTAAAAATGGCTTTAAACATTAAATCTAAAATTCATCATATCGCCATCTTGCACGATATATTCTTTTCCTTCTACAGAAAGTTTCCCAGCTTCTTTTACTTTGGCTTCTGAACCAAATTTTAAGAAGTCTTCATATTTAATCACTTCTGCACGGATAAATCCTTTTTCGAAATCGGTGTGAATCACGCCCGCGGCCTGAGGCGCAGTCCAGCCTTTTCCAATCGTCCAGGCACGAACTTCTTTTACTCCTGCTGTGAAATAAGTTTGCAACTTCAGTAAGTCGTACGCTTTTCTGATCAATCTGTTGACACCAGGTTCTGTTAAACCCAATTCATCCAAGAACATTTCTCTTTCTTCGAAAGTATCGAGCTCATTGATATCAGCTTCGATTTGAGCTGCTAAAACAACAACTTCTGCATTTTCTCTAGCTGCCATTTCTTCGATTTTTGCAATCCATTCATTTCCGTTTTTAATAGAGTTTTCATCTACATTACAAACATAAAGAACCGGTTTATTGGTCAATAACTGAACTTCTGAAATGATTGAAGTTGCAAAATCATCCATTGCAAATTCACGTGCATTGTTACCTTCTTCTACAAATTTCTGTAAATTAAGAAGCGTTTCGTAAGTCATTACATCGTCTTTTTTACCAGACTTGATGAATTTTTTAGCCTTTTCCACTGATTTTGCCAAGGTTTCAATATCTTTCAACTGAAGTTCGATATCGATAATTTCTTTATCTCTGATCGGATCTACCGTTCCTTCGACATGAATGATATTTCCGTCTTCGAAACATCTTAAAACATGAATAATAGCTTCACATTCTCTGATGTTTGCCAGGAATTTATTTCCTAAACCTTCCCCTTTACTGGCGCCTTTTACCAAACCTGCAATATCTACGATTTCTACTACAGCCGGTAAAACTCTTTCGGGTTTCACTAATTTTTCCAATTCAAATAAACGCTCATCCGGAACAGAAACCGTCCCAATATTAGGTTCGATGGTACAGAAAGGATAATTAGCAGATTGCGCTTTGGCGTTGCTTAAACAGTTAAAAAGGGTTGATTTACCTACATTCGGTAATCCTACGATTCCACATTTCATATCTTTAGTTCAAAGTTTAAGGTTTGAAGTTCAATGTTCTAAACTTTGAATTTTAAACATTGAACCTTGAATTTTTAAGATTGCAAAGATAAGATTTTTAACCAAATTTTCTTAGAAAAACAAAAATCAAATTTTCTTCAGGATAAAATTTTTACTACTGATTACCAGTTAGTTATATTAAATTCGATTGCATCACTATAAAAATAGTTGTACAATTAGAATTTATTTCTACATTTGTATCACTAAACAAATAGTGATATGCAAATTTCTCCATTAACAAAAGCTGAAGAACAAGTGATGCAATATCTTTGGGATTTGAAAAAAGCCTTTCTCAAAGATATTCTAGAACAGTTTCCTGAACCGAAACCTCATACCAATACCGTTTCTACTATTTTGAAAGTTTTAAAAGATAAAAACTTCGTTGATTATGAAGTATTCGGAAGACAACATCAATATTTTCCTTTAATCTCAAAAGAAAAATACAGCGGAAAATCAATGAAAAGTTTAGTGAAAAACTATTTTGAAGGTTCTTATACCAACGCAGTTTCATTCCTAGTAGAAAAAAACGAAATAAGCGTTGAAGATCTAGAATTATTATTAAATGAACTTAAAAACAAAGACTGATGGAAACAATTCTTTTATATTTTGGAAAAGTTATTTTATGTTCCGGTGTAACATTTCTTTATTATCGGTTGTTTCTTAAAGACAAGACTTTTCACCATTACAATCGGTTTTATTTACTCGCTGCAATATTGATCAGTTTGTTATTGCCTTTATTGAAAGTGAATTATTTTACCCTTGAAGTAAACAGTGATATTTATCTGCTCATCAATAAATTACAAAATTTCAACACTACAACTCCATTCAAAAATGATTTCACTTATTTTAAAATTTGCGCTTTTCTTATTGGACTTGTTGCTGTCTTTTTTCTAACGAAATTAATTTTCGGATTGGTTAAAATTCAGATTTTAAAAAAGAAATTCAACAAAGAAAGTTTCGAAGGAATTAGTTTCTACCAAACCGATTTAACCGAAGCACCATTTTCTTTTTTCAAAAATTTATTCTGGAAAAATTCAATAGAAATTCAATCCGATTTAGGGCGTCAGATTCTGAAACACGAGATGGTTCATATCGAACAGAAACATTCTTGGGACAAAATTTTCATTGAAATCATCACTTCCCTATTTTGGTTTAATCCTTTCTTTTATTTGATTAAAAAAGAAATCAATTTAATACATGAATATCTGGCTGATAAAAAAGCCATACAAAATTCGGACACGAAAGCATTTGCGCAGATGCTTTTAGCGAGTCACTTTTCCGGAAAAGAGTTACAAGCAACCAGCCCGTTTCTTAGTTCTAACCTCAAAAAAAGATTAACAATGCTAAAAAAATCAAAAACAAAATTCGGTTATGCGCGAAAGATTCTCGCATTGCCTTTATTATTCACGCTCGCTTTTATGTATTTGGTAAATGCGAAAAATAAAGAGATTAAAATTACCAATTTGGAGATTTCTGAACTCATTTCTGAAATGAAGAAAGATAGCCTTTCTGCCAAAAACAGCTCACTGAAAAAGGATCAAGTTTCTATCGATAAATCAAATAAAAACACTGATTTGAAAATCATGGAAAACCCATTGACTTCTAATGAGATTACTTACGGAATTGATGGAACAGAACTCTATAACAAACATCCTCAATTGTTTATTAGTAATGATACCATTAATAAAGAAGGGATGAAAAAACTTCAAAATGTAATCCATGAAAAGAATAATGCAATAAGTCCATTAAAGGAATCATTGAAGTTAAAATCAGATGAAGCTAGAAATCTGAGTAAAGAAGTGAGAAAGAAAAGTGATGAACTAAGGAAACTTAGCCTGAATAAAGATTTTGATAATCCAGAATTCAAAAAATTAGAACTAGGTATAAATGAGTTAGGCTTACAAATTAATAATATTTTTAATTCTGATGATTTTAAAAAAATGGAAATCCATTATAAAGAAATGGATGGTCTTTATGCCCAAGTCGATAAATACTATAATTCTAAAGAATTCAAAGATCAAATAAAACGATCAGAAGAACGAGCGAAAGAAATTGAGAGAAAATTCAATTCTCCTGAATATCAAAAGAGAATGAAAGACGCTGAAAAACGTGCGGAAGAAGCCGAGAAAGGAATCAATTCTCCAGAGTTTCAAAAGAGAATAAAAGATGCAGAAGAAAACACAAACATAGGTTCAAAAAACATTTCAAATATTATCTTTTTACAAAGAAATAACGGGACTTCCCCGAATGAAAGTACTAAAATTTATATCGACGGAAAACTGGTCGCAAACACAGAATTCAAGGCTCTTTCTCCAGATTTAATTGAAAAGATTTTCATCAACAAAAAGAATCACAACGGAAATCTCAACGACGAAATTCGAATTATAACAAAAAAATAACTTCCCCCACTATGCCAAAGTTTTAAAAAAAACAATTCTCCTTATGCAAAAACTCCTACTCTTTTTAGTCTTCGTTTCAATGCTGGGAAACGCACAAAATCAACGATTTAGCTACATCTACCATTTTGTACCAGATTCTACCAATCAGGCAGACATCAAATCCGAAATGATGATTTTAGAAGTGCTGCCGAAGTTTTCAAAATTCTATAGCGAAACAGTTTTTAAAAGCGATTCTATTGCAAAAGTAAATTTAGAAAAAGAAGTTTTGGCAACAGGATCAATGAATGTAAAATCCAGCATGAGAAACGGTTTCTTCAGACATGTCATCATTAAAGAATCACCAGATTTCAAAACATTTTTGATGACAAGAATCGGGCAAACCAAACTAAAAGTTGCAGATGACAGAAAAATGAATTGGAAAGTTCTTGCAGAAAAACAAAAAATTGGTGAATTTAATGTTCAAAAAGCAGAAACAGAAATGTATGGTAGAAAATGGACAGCTTGGTTTACCACTGAAATACCGATTCAGGAAGGACCATACAAATTTCATGGTCTGCCTGGTTTAATCGTGAAAATTGAAGATGAAACAAAAAGTCATTCTTTTTCATTAAGCAGCATTAAAAACCTAAATCCAGAAGAAATAAAAAATATTGATCCCAACAAAAATTTCGTTTTCGATTCTAGCGATTATCTTAATATGAATCTTTCAGGATACAAAAAGTTTTATTTGGACAGCAGAAATGATCCTAACAAATCAGTTCGTTCCGCTTTAGGACAAACAGAAATTGCTAAAGTTAATATCGACGGAAAAATGGTAGATATGAACGAATTTCTTCGAAACCGCGAGAAACAGCAGATGGAAAAAAATGCAAAAGACAATAATCTCCTTGAACTCGATTTGCTGAAATAATTCGCAAAAATTACTGATATTTTTCATCTTTAAAAAATCGAAAGTTTTCGAAACTTTAAGGTATTAAAAATTTAAATATTTAAAGTCATGGAAAATCACAACCTCACCCACGAATTCCCTGAACTGGAAGAAAAAATCAACAATTTTAAAATGAACGACGAAGCTTTCAAAAAAATGTATGTGAATTATGAAGAAGTGAACGCCCTCATTGAGCATTACGAAGAAGGGGAACAAAATCACACGACCGACGAACATTTAACAGATTTACGAAAAAAAAGAGTTCATTTAAAAGATGACGTTTACTGCTATTTAAAGCAGAACTAAAATTTATTAAATAGTATTTCAAAGCGGCTTCAATGGTCGCTTTTGTTATTGTAATATTCTGGTATTAAGCAAAAAATACAGGTGTTTTTGGGTTCAGCATTAAAGTTTCTATAAATTTTAACATAAAATTTTACTAAATTCAAAAAGTTGTAAAAGTATTTCATGAAAAAAGATTACTTTTGCAGCGTCAAAAAATGAATATGCAAAACATTAGAAATATCGCAATTATTGCGCACGTTGACCACGGTAAAACGACCTTGGTTGACAAAATCATCCACGCAACCAGTGTTTTCCGTGAAAATCAGGCAGATTCAGGCGATCTGATCATGGATAATAATGATTTGGAGCGTGAAAGAGGAATTACTATTTTATCGAAAAACATTTCGGTAATGTACAAAGGCACGAAAATCAATGTAATTGATACGCCTGGTCACGCCGATTTCGGTGGTGAAGTAGAAAGAGTTTTGAAAATGGCTGATGGAGTTTTACTTTTAGTAGATGCTTTTGAAGGTCCAATGCCTCAGACTCGTTTCGTACTGCATAAAGCATTGGAATTAGGACTTAAGCCAATCGTAGTAATCAATAAAGTAGATAAACCAAACTGTCGTCCTGATGAAGTTCACGATAAAGTTTTTGATTTATTCTTTAATTTAGAGGCAACAGAAGAACAATTGGATTTCCCTACATTCTACGGCTCTTCTAAACAAGGTTGGTTCAACACCAGCTTAACTCCTGCTGATGACATTACTCCTTTATTGGATGGTATTATTCAATATGTTCCGGAACCAGAAACTTTCGAAGGAAGCTTGCAAATGCAGATTACTTCATTGGATTTCTCTTCTTTCTTAGGTAGAATTGCGATCGGGAAAATTAGAAGAAATTCAATTAAAGAAGGTCAAACAATCGGTTTGGCTCAGGAAGATGGCAAAATAATTAGAGGTAAAGTAAAAGAATTATACGTATTTGAAGGACTTGGGAAAAAGAAAGTTCAAGAAGTTCAAGCCGGAGATATCTGTGCAATCGTAGGTTTTGATAAATTCCAGATTGGAGATTCATTCGTAGATCTAGAAAATCCAGAACCATTGCCAAGAACTGCGATTGACGAGCCGACTTTGAACATGACATTCTCGATTAACAACTCTCCTTTCTTCGGAAAAGATGGTAAATATGTAACTTCTAATCACCTGAAAGAAAGGTTGTATAAGGAGTTAGAGAAAAACTTAGCACTTAAGGTTGAACCTACTGACGATGCTAATACTTTCTTGGTATTCGGTAGAGGTATTCTTCACCTTTCGGTTTTGATCGAAACAATGAGAAGAGAAGGTTACGAAATGACCATTGGTCAGCCACAAGTAATCATTAGAGAAATTGATGGTGTTAAATGTGAGCCTTACGAATCAATGGTAGTTGATGTACCTGATGAATATGCTTCTAAAGTAATCGACTTAGCAACTCAGCGTAAAGGTGATTTGCATATCATGGAAACGAAAGGCGAAATGCAACACATGGAATTCGAAATCCCTTCAAGAGGATTAATCGGATTGCGTTCTCAAATGTTGACTGCAACTGCAGGTGAAGCAATTATGGCACACCGTTTCATAGATTACAAACCTTTCAAAGGATCCATTCCGGGAAGATCAGTTGGAGTATTAATCAGTAAAGGTCAAGGGCCAGCAACGGAATATTCTATCGCAAAACTACAGGATAGAGGAAAATTCTTTGTTGATCCGGGTGAAGAAATCTACGAAGGAATGATCATTGGTGAACAAAACAAACCAGGAGATTTAGTAGTAAACATCGTTGAAGCAAAACAGTTGAACAATATGCGTGCATCTGGAAAAGATAAAGACGGTAACATTGCTCCAAAACAACTATTCTCTCTGGAAGAATGTATGGAATACATCCAAGGTGACGAAGCGATTGAGGTAACTCCTAACTTCATCAGAATGCGTAAAAAAGTACTTTCAGAAAACGAAAGAAAACGTATTGAAAGAGGTGCGAAAGGATAATCTTTCGACTATTAAATAAAACAGGCTTTAGCCGAATTGATAAAAGAGTTCCAAATAAATTTGGGACTCTTTTTTTTTTATTGGTTAGTTTAGCATTAATAAAAATCACGTCATGACCATTACAAAAGAGCGATTAATAAAACAGATTGAAACGTTTTCCGACGAAATTAGTATCAACGAAGTCATCGAAAGATTAATTATCATTGAAAAATTAGAATTAAAGAATCCGATAATAATGAAACTATTTCTGAAGAGGGTCTGAAAAATGAAATGAAGATGTGGTTCAGATAAAAAAATCTTAAAAGTTCCTGATTCAGGAACTTTTTATATATTTGTACTGTAATATGAAAAGAATAATTGCAAAGCGAACTTTAAAAGAGTTTTGGGAAGAACATCCTGATGCAGAACAATATTTGAAAACTTGGTTTGATATTGTAAAAACTAATTCTTGGAAATCACCAAATGATGTTAAACAAAATTTTGCCAATGCAAGTATTTTGAAAAATAGCCGAGTAGTTTTTAACATTAAAGGAAACTCTTACCGATTGGTAGTAAAGTTTAATTACGAAAGAGAATGGGCGTTTATTAGATTTATTGGAACACATTCCGAATATGATAAAGTAGATGCGAACGAAATTTAATTTAACAAAATGAATATAAAACCGATAAAAACAGAACAATATTATTTCGAAGCATTAGAAAGATTAGAAGAAATTTTTGATGCAAAAGAAAATACACCAGATGGCGATGAAGCAGAAATTTTATCTTTACTCATTGATAATTTTGAGAACGAACATTACCCAATCGAAGCACCTGACCCAATTGAAGCCATTAGAATCCGTATGGAAGAAATGGATTTAAAACAAAAAGATATGGTTGAAATCATCGGCTCAAAAAGTAAAACTTCAGAAGTATTGAACCGCAAGAAAAGATTGACCCTTGATATGATTAGAAATTTGCAGGAGAAACTAAATCTATCTGCTTCTGTTTTAATTAAAAACTATCCCATTAATAACTGAGATTAAATAAACTGTCAAAACACTTTAGATGAAAATATATTTCCAAGTTTTAATTTTCTTATTAATGATTTCCTGTGTATCAAAAACAACAATTGAGAATGGAGATTACTATGAAAAAATTGATAGGATATATCTAAAATATACCATAAAAGGAAAAGGACCATTGATGTTTGTTGGACATCCTAACTCCGGAAAAATTGGGTATGAAATGACTTTAAAACCTCTCGAAGATCAATTTACCATGGTTTATTATGACTCGCGTGGGACAGGTAAATCGGAAGCACCTAAAAAATTGGAGGATTATAATATTGATCACTTATCAAAGGAAATCGATTTGCTTCGTAAAAAATTAGGTGCTGATAAAATCTGGCTTTTTGGGCATTCTGATCAAAGTGCCGTTGCATTGCAATATGCGGTTGAGCATCCTCAAAATGTTTCAGGTTTAATTTTAACCGGAACAAGTTTTATCGGAGATATGGATGAAACCATTAAACGTAGAAAAGATTCCGAAAATAAAAGAAAAAGTGAGTCTGAATGGTTTTCACAAGTTGTTGAAGATTGGGAATATATGTACGTGAATAAAACAGACACCGACAAAAATGGAAGAAACTTAGCTGCTGCGCCTATAAAATGGTGGACTTATGATGAAGAAAGTTTTCAAAAAGTAATTCCAATCGTAAAGACAATTTCCGACTCAGGAAGAAGAAAACCGATTGATGGCAATTATTATTCTGAAACACCTGACCAAAGACAGAAATATTTAGATATTCAAAAACAGTTCAAAAAACTGCAAGTAAAAACGCTCATCATCAATGGGAAATTTGACACCAACAATGCGCCAGAATTTGCAGAAGAATTGCATAGAAATCTACCGAACTCAAAATTAATTTTACTTGATAAGTCTGGGCATTTCCCGTGGATTGAACAGCCCGATAATACTTTTAAAGAAATTTTCAAATGGTTGTAAAAGTTACTCAGATCAATGATTAAAAACTTTAAAGTAAATCTTCTTTAAAGTTTTTTTGTTTTTAAATCTAAACCATTAATAACATTGCTTTTTATATATTTGCGTTTGGCGTTTCC
This sequence comes from Kaistella sp., assembly GCF_049588135.1. Classification (GTDB taxonomy): domain Bacteria; phylum Bacteroidota; class Bacteroidia; order Flavobacteriales; family Weeksellaceae; genus Kaistella. The sequence continues at coordinate 11,861 of NZ_JBAVFG010000110.1, forward strand.
ACTTGTATTAAAGTGAATTTTCATCATTTGAAACAAACAATTTTAATAAAAGTAAACCGTTATTTATTTTCCCTTTAAAATTTATTTATGAGATATTCCTTTGCAAAAGCATCCACGATATTATTAATCATTTTTTCGCTTTTCATTACTTCCTGTGCTACCAAAAAACCGGTTGTAAAAAACACCCAGAAACCCGTTGTTACCACAAAACCCAATCCTCCGAAAACCATCGTGCAAAAACCGGTAGAAAAACTGGCTTTACCGGAAGTCAACCGCGAATTCCGCGCCGCTTGGATTGCTACGGTTGCAAATATCAATTGGCCTTCAAAAAATAATTTGACAACACAGCAACAAAAAGACGAAGCCCTTAAAATTTTAGATTTATTGAAAGTCGCCAATTTCAATGCGGTGATTTTTCAGGCTCGTCCGTCTGCAGATGCACTATATAAAAGTGATTTAGAACCTTGGTCGTATTTCTTAACAGGTTCTATTGGCAAAGCTCCTACTCCTTTTTACGATCCGCTAGAATTTTGGATTGATGAAGCTCACAAACGAGGTATGGAACTGCATGTTTGGCTGAATCCTTATCGAGCGCATCACACCACTGGTGGACCGATTAATAACGAATCCATCGTGAAGAAAATGCCGGACCAAATCATCAAACTTCGAAATGGAATGTATTGGATGGATCCGTCAGACGAGAAAACCCAAGATCATGCTTCAAAAGTAATTAAAGATTTGGTGAAAAGATATGATATCGATGCGATTCATATCGACGATTATTTCTATCCTTATAAAGAATATAATGGTGGTAAAGATTTCCCCGATAACAAAACTTGGAATATCTATCAGAAATCAGGTGGAAATCTTTCGCGAGCTGATTGGCGACGTGCAAACGTGAACAAATTCATCAAAAGAATTCATGATGAGATCAAAGCCGAAAAAAGTTATGTACAATTTGGAATCAGCCCTTTTGGAATTTGGAAACCCGGTTTTCCCGAAGGAATCAAAGGTTCTTCCCAATACGATGAATTATACGCCGATGCCAAATTATGGCTGAACCAAGGTTGGCTGGATTATTTCTCACCCCAACTCTATTGGAAAAACGATGGTCCACAAAGTTTCCCCGCTTTACTCAATTGGTGGGAAAGTGAAAACACCCAAAAACGCCATCTTTATCCAGGTTTGAACACCATTGGATTGAATGGCGTGAGCGATCGTCCCGCAGAAATCGTGTCACAAATTAACTTGACGCGCCAGATTTTAAAAAACAATTCGGGAACTGTTCATTACAGCGTCGATGGATTATCAAAAAATTCTGCCATGTACAATGCGGTGAAAAATGCTTACCAAACACCAGCATTGATTCCTAGAACACCTTGGATCAAAGTGAAACCTCTGGATAAACCCAATATTTTAGTTGAAAACAGCAATAATTCAGTCAATGTGAAATGGAATACTTTGGATCTTCCAAATGTTTTTCAATGGATTTTGTATGCAAAATATGGCGACACTTGGGAAATCGAAATTCTAGAAAAAGGCAATAATTCTAAGCATTTACCACTAACAAAGAATGGCAAAAAACTAAACACGATTGCCGTGAAATCAGTTGATCGCTTAGGAAATGAAAGTGAATATGATGCGAAGAAATTATAGCGTTCTTTCGTCCTTTAAATTTGCGAGAAAATACATTTTGTTGTTTATTTAAAAACAGTAGTTCAATCTTTCTTTAATTTAAGCAAATCAAACTTCCTCGTTCATCATCTTTCGTAACATTTAGCGAAACCGGCATTTTCTCTTTCAGCTCTTCAACGTGGGAAATAATGCCGACAATTCTGTTTTCTTTTTGCAAATTCATTAAGGTTTCAAAAACAACATTCACCGATTCCAAATCCTGAGTTCCGAAACCTTCATCGATAAAAAAGAAATTTTTTTCGGCTTGCGCATTCGACTGAACACTTTCTGCCAAAGCCAATGCCAGACTTAGAGAAACCTGAAAAGCTTGCCCGCCAGACAAGGTTTTCACACTCCTGCTTCTGCCTTCATTTAAGAAATCTACAATTTCAAAATCATTATTTTCATTTAATTGAAGACTCAGTTGATTTCGGGTCATTCGGTGGAAACGAATATTCGCATGATCACACAATTGTCTTAAATAAATGGAAGAAACATATTGCACAAAACCCGCTCCTTTAAAGAGATTCGTCATTGTTTTCAGATGATCTGCACGCCTTTGAAGCTTTGCCAATTCCTTTAAAAGATCCTCTTTTTTCTTAAATTCTTTTTCCAGTCGATCGATTTCCGAAGTCAGTTTTACCACATTATCGTTTGCGGTTTTCAATTCATTTTCACCAGATTTAAATTGAGTTTCCAAAGCAGCAAACTGTGATTCGTCAAAAGAAAAATCTTTTAATTTTAAAGCTAATTCTTCTACTCCATTTTTCAAAGTTTCAAAATCAATTCTAAATTTTTGAATCTGATTTCTATTATTTTGAACATTAATTTCCTGCGCTAAAATAGTTTCAACTTCTTGTAAATCGTTGAATTGATGATCTGCTAAATATTGAATTAAAACAGTTTCATTTGCTGAAATCTCTTTTTCAAGTTCAGAAATTCGTTTTCCTAATTGTTCGGAAATCGTTTTCTGTTCGGCAAATTTTGGAGAAAGTTCTTTTTCTTGCTTCATTAAAGCTTGATAATCT
>NZ_JBAVFG010000111.1:0-9431 GCF_049588135.1 Kaistella sp.
GAAAAAACATCGATCAATTATCGCTAAAATATTTATAAGTGTTTTTTTTTTTTTGAAAAGCGATGGTTTTGCCAATGATTTCTACTATTAATAATATTCCGAGTCTTTCATCAGGAATGGTGGTTTGTGTTAATAGGCCTGCTATAAAAAGATTTGCCGTTTATAATGGCTCAAAATGGTCTTTCTGGAAACCCTAAAAAACGACCGGTCAATCATTTAAGTCACTCTGCGGAGTGGCTTTTTTATTTGTTGATTCCAAATTTTATATGTAACTTTGCATCCAATTTTGGCGCATATCATTGTTTACTTGACTTTAAAATATTGAATATCAACTCTTTCATTTATTGAAAGGGGTTTTGTGTTTATAAGTACATCAAACAAAAGTTCCCGCCAAAATTACAGTGAAAATATTTTGCACTACGTCGTGAAAAGATATACCGATGTTGCAGTTAGGTTTTAGATAAAAGACTGATAGATTATAGATCAGAGACTTTTAATAAGAATTACTCAGATAACTGCGCCAAAGTTTTCTATATCGTTTTCTTATTGAGCCCATCTCAAATCTCGAATCTTTTCGTGTCGTATTTAGACCTGATATTTTATAAAACAAAATATTTTTTAACCCTCATTCTTTAATTTTTTTATGAGTAAATCTAAAGCAGTCGCTAAAACTCAGGCCAATGAAAGAATCAATTTTTCCGAAGCAAAAGGGAAAATTGTTACTCCTGACTTTTTGGACATTCAGATCCAATCTTTCAAAGAATTTTTCCAGTTGGATACCCTTCCGGAGCAGAGACTCAAAGAATCTTTGTACAAAACCTTTGAAGAGAATTTCCCAATTACCGATTCTAGAAACAATTTCGTTTTAGAGTTTTTGGATTATTTGGTAGATTCACCTCGATACTCGAGAGACGAGTGTGTAGAAAGAGGTTTAACCTATTCGGTTCCTCTTAAAGCCAGACTTAAATTGTATTGTACCGACCCGGAACACGAAGATTTCCAAACCGTAGTACAGGATGTTTATTTAGGACCAGTTCCTTATATGACGCCGTCTGGATCATTTATTATTAATGGTGCTGAGCGTGTTATCGTAACCCAGTTACACCGTTCACCAGGGGTTTTCTTTGGTCAAACGTATCACGCCAACGGAACCAAATTGTATTATTCCCGTATTATTCCTTTTAAAGGATCTTGGATGGAATTTACAACCGACATTAATAATGTAATGTTCGCGTATATCGACCGTAAGAAAAAATTACCATTAACAACTTTGTTAAGAGCTATCGGATACGAATCTGATAAAGACATCTTACAAATTTTCGACCTTGCTGAAGAAGTGAAAGTTTCTAAAGCAGCTTTGAAAAAAGTAGAAGGAAGAGTTCTTGCAGCGAGAGTTTTGAACACCTGGTTCGAAGATTTCGTTGATGAGGATACTGGTGAAGTAGTTTCTATCGAAAGAAATGAAATCATCCTGGATAGAGAAACTGTTCTAGAAAAAGAGCATGTTGATATGATTATCGATTCCGGTGTGAAATCAATTTTGATTCACAAGGAAAATGCTAATGAATTCTCGATCATCCAGAATACCTTACAAAAAGACCCTACCAACTCCGAAAAAGAAGCGGTAGAGTATATTTACCGTCAGTTGCGTAACGCAGATCCGCCCGATGAAGAAACTGCACGTGGAATTATTGAAAAATTATTCTTCTCTGAGCAACGGTATTCATTAGGAGAAGTTGGCCGTTACCGACTGAACAAAAAATTAGGATTAAATATTCCTGAAAAAACTGAAGTTTTAACCAAAGATGATATCATCGCGATCGTAAGACATTTGATCCAGTTGGTAAATTCTAAAGCGGAAGTTGATGATATTGACCACTTGTCAAACAGAAGAATTAAAACTGTTGGTGAGCAATTGTCAGGACAGTTCGGTGTAGGTCTTTCCAGAATTGCCAGAACAATCCGTGAGCGTATGAACGTTAGAGATAACGAAATCTTTACGCCGATTGACTTGGTTAATGCGAAAACTTTAACCTCGGTAATCAACTCGTTCTTCGGAACCAACCAGTTGTCTCAGTTCATGGACCAAACCAACCCGCTATCAGAAATCACGCACAAGCGTAGACTTTCTGCCCTGGGACCTGGTGGTTTATCAAGAGAGAGAGCAGGTTTCGAGGTACGTGACGTTCACCATACGCACTACGGTCGTATTTGTCCGATTGAAACTCCGGAGGGACCAAACATTGGTTTGATTTCTTCTTTAGGAATTTATGCAAAAATCAATACTTTAGGTTTCATCGAAACTCCATACAGAAAAGTAGAGAACGGTAAAGTTGACTTGAAAGGTGCTCAAATTTATTTGAATGCTGAAGATGAAGAAGACAGAACGATTGCTCAGGCAAATATTGAAATGAAGGACGATGGTACCATTCTTACAGACAGAGTTATCGCTCGTTTGGATGGTGATTATCCGGTTGTGGAGCCTCATCAGGTAGATTTAATTGATGTTGCGCCAAATCAGATTTCCGGTATTTCTGCTTCATTGATTCCTTTCCTGGAGCATGATGATGCTAACCGTGCATTGATGGGATCGAATATGATGCGTCAGGCTGTTCCATTATTGAAACCGGAAGCACCGATCGTAGGTACAGGTTTAGAAAAACAAGTTGCGTCTGACTCCAGAGTTTTGATTAATGCTGAAGGAACTGGAATCGTAGAATATGTTGATGCTGATAAAATCACCATTAAATATGACAGAACAGATGACCAAAATTTGGTTTCATTTGATTCAGGTACGAAAACGTATAAATTAACCAAATTCCGTAAAACCAACCAGAGTACGACGATTACTTTGAGACCAAACGTAAGAGTAGGTGACAAAGTAGAATTAGGTCAGGTTCTTTGCGACGGTTATGCAACTGAAAATGGTGAATTGGCAATCGGTAGAAACCTTACTGTAGCATTTATGCCATGGAAAGGGTACAACTTTGAGGATGCGATCGTAATTAACGAAAAAGTAGTCCGTGAGGACTGGTTTACTTCAATTCACGTTGATGAATATACGCTGGAAGTTCGTGATACCAAATTAGGTATGGAAGAATTGACTGCAGATATTCCTAACGTTTCTGAAGAAGCAACCAAAGACCTGGACGAAAACGGTATGATTAGAATCGGTGCTGATGTGAAGCCTGGTGATATCATGATTGGTAAGATTACGCCAAAAGGAGAATCTGATCCAACGCCGGAAGAAAAATTATTGAGAGCAATCTTCGGTGACAAAGCCGGAGATGTAAAAGATGCTTCGTTAAAAGCAGACTCTTCATTAAGAGGAGTTGTTATTAACAAGAAATTATTCTCAAGAAACATCAAAGACAAAAAGAAAAGATCCGAAGAGAAATTGAAACTGGAGGAAATCGAAAACACGTACAAAGCGAAATTCGACGAATTAAGAGGAACACTTCTTGAAAAATTAGGAACTTTAGTAAACGGAAAAACTTCGCAAGGAGTGAATAACGACTTGGCTGAAGAAATCATCGGAAAAGGCGTGAAGTTTACCACCAAACTTCTTCAATCTGTTGAAGATTATGTAAACGTAAGTGGTGCTGACTGGACCGTTGATGCTGAACGTAATGAATTGGTTAAACAATTGATTCACAACTACAAGATCAAATATAATGATCTGAATGGAGTGAAAAATCGTGAGAAATTTGCAATCTCAATCGGAGACGAACTTCCTGCAGGAATCATCAAATTAGCGAAAGTTTATGTTGCTAAAAAACGTAAACTGAACGTAGGTGATAAAATGGCGGGACGTCACGGTAACAAAGGGATCGTATCAAGAATTGTTCGTGAAGAAGACATGCCGTTCTTAGAAGACGGAACTCCGGTAGATATCGTATTGAATCCACTTGGTGTACCTTCCCGTATGAATATCGGTCAGATTTACGAAACCGTTTTAGGTTGGGCTGGACAAAAATTAGGATTGAAATTCGCAACTCCAATTTTCGACGGTGCAAGTTTAGAGCAGATTACAGAATATACAGAACAAGCAGGTTTACCAAAATATGGTAGCACTTACTTATTTGACGGTGGAACAGGTGAAAGATTCGCACAGCCAGCAACGGTTGGAATTATTTACATGTTGAAACTTGGTCACATGGTAGATGATAAAATGCACGCACGTTCAATCGGACCTTATTCATTGATTACGCAACAGCCATTAGGAGGTAAAGCACAGTTTGGTGGACAAAGATTCGGAGAGATGGAGGTTTGGGCATTGGAGGCATTTGGTGCTTCAAATATCCTTAGAGAAATCTTGACCGTGAAGTCAGATGACGTGATTGGTAGAGCAAAAACTTACGAAGCGATTGCAAAAGGAGAAGCAATGCCTGAACCAGGTATTCCAGAATCTTTCAACGTATTGCTTCATGAGTTGAAAGGTCTTGGTCTTGATGTAAGACTTGAGGAATAAATTCGATTTGAAATCAATTTATTTGAAATTTGAAATTCTGTCCGCAGGTTTTATAAAATTCAAAATAAATTTTTGGAGATTCATTAATCTCAAATCTCAAATCTTAAATCTCAAATTTAAAAACAAATGTCAAACAAAAATAAAACAAGTAATTTTAGTAAAATTACAATTGGTCTTTCTTCACCGGAATCTATTTTACAGGATTCACGAGGTGAAGTTTTAAAGCCCGAAACAATTAACTACCGTACGCACAAGCCGGAAAGAGATGGTCTTTTCTGTGAAAAAATATTCGGTCCTGTAAAGGATTACGAATGTGCGTGTGGAAAATACAAAAGAATCCGATACAAAGGAATCGTTTGTGACCGTTGTGGAGTAGAAGTTACCGAGAAAAAAGTACGTAGAGAAAGAATCGGGCATATTGGCTTGGTTGTTCCTGTGGCTCATATCTGGTACTTCCGTTCTTTGCCAAATAAAATCGGTTATCTTTTAGGATTACCGTCTAAGAAATTAGACATGATCATTTATTATGAAAGATATGTCGTAATTCAGCAAGGGATGGCTAAAAGAGCTGATGGTGCTGATTTCGATGATAAAGAATTTTTAACAGAAGAAGAGTATCTAGATGTTCTGGAAACACTTCCTGTTGAAAACCAATATCTTGATGATGCTGATCCGAACAAATTCATCGCCAAAATGGGTGCTGAAGCGGTGGAGCAATTATTAAGCAGAATCGATTTAGATACTTTGTCATTCGACTTGCGCCACAAAGCGCACAACGAATCTTCAAAACAAAGAAGAACAGAAGCGCTTAAAAGACTAAACGTTGTAGAAGCAATTAGAGGAGCAAACACCAGAATGATCAACCGTCCTGAATGGATGATTATGAGAGTGCTTCCTGTAATTCCACCAGAATTGAGACCTTTGGTTCCATTGGATGGTGGTCGTTTTGCGACTTCAGATTTAAATGACCTTTACCGAAGAGTAATTATTAGAAATAATCGTTTGAAAAGACTTTTGGAAATTAAAGCTCCAGAAGTAATCCTTAGAAACGAAAAAAGAATGTTACAGGAATCTGTAGATTCATTATTCGATAATACCAGAAAATCTTCTGCTGTAAAATCGGAATCTAACAGACCACTGAAATCACTTTCAGATTCATTGAAAGGTAAACAAGGTCGTTTCCGTCAAAACTTACTAGGAAAACGTGTAGATTATTCTGCTCGTTCCGTAATCGTCGTAGGTCCAAACTTACAATTGCACGAATGTGGTATTCCTAAAGATATGGCAGCGGAACTTTACAAACCGTTCATCATCAGAAAACTGATCGAAAGAGGAATTGTAAAAACCGTAAAATCAGCCAAAAGAATTATCGACAGAAAAGAACCTGTTGTATATGACATCTTAGAAGGAATCATTAAAGGTCACCCTGTACTTTTGAACAGAGCACCTACCCTTCACAGATTAGGAATCCAAGCGTTCCAACCGAAATTGATCGAAGGAAAAGCAATCCAACTTCACCCATTGTGTACCACGGCATTTAATGCGGATTTCGATGGTGACCAGATGGCAGTGCATTTACCTTTGGGTCCTGAAGCAATTTTAGAAGCACAACTTCTAATGTTGGGTTCCCAGAATATCTTGAACCCTGCAAATGGTTCTCCGATTACTGTACCTTCTCAGGATATGGTTTTGGGTCTCTATTATATGACCAAAGAATTATCGTCAACAGATGATATGAAAGTTCAAGGTGAAGGTTTGGCTTTCTATTCAGCACAAGAAGTAGAAATCGCTTATGCAGAAGGACAAGTTTCTTTGAATGCAAAAGTGAGATGTAGAGTGCCGATGAAAGAAGAAGGAGCATTAGTAACTCGACTTGTTGAGACAACCGTTGGTAGAGTTTTATTCAACCAAATTGTTCCAGAAGGAGTAGGTTACGTTAATGAACTTTTAACCAAAAAATCACTGAGAAATGTTATTGGTAGAATTTTAGCTGATACCGACTTCCCAACGACTGTTAAATTCTTGGATGATATGAAAGACTTAGGTTATTCTCATGCATTCCGAGGTGGACTTTCGTTTAGCTTAGGAGATATCGTAATTCCTGCAGAAAAGAAAACCATGATTGCAACTGCTGTAGAAACAGTAGATGAAATCAAGGCGAACTATAACATGGGATTAATTACCGATACAGAGCGTTACAACCAGGTAATTGACGTTTGGACGAACACCAACGCAGGATTAACAGAAATGATTATGAGTAGAATGAAAGTCGACCAAGGTGGATTCAATTCTGTTTATATGATGCTTGATTCTGGAGCAAGGGGTTCCAAAGAACAGATCCGTCAGCTTTCAGGAATGAGGGGATTGATGGCAAAACCGCAAAAAGCCGGTTCATCTGGAGCCGAGATTATTGAAAACCCGATTGTAGCGAACTTTAAAGAAGGGCTTTCTATTTTAGAATACTTTATCTCTACTCACGGTGCTCGTAAAGGTCTTGCGGATACCGCACTAAAAACTGCCGATGCCGGTTATTTGACCAGAAGATTGGTGGACGTTGCACAAGATGTGATCATTACTGAAAACGACTGTGGAACTTTAAGAGGAACAGAAATTACACCACTTAAGAAAAATGACGAAATCGTTGAACGTATTTCTGAAAGAGTATTAGGTAGAGTTTCTTTACATAATGTGTACGATCCAGAAACCGATGAAATTATCGTTGAAGCAGATATATTGATCAATGAGGCTTATGCCAAAGCAATTGAAGCAGCCGGAATTGATAGTGTAGAAGTTCGTTCGCCATTAACTTGTGAAGCGAAAAAAGGAATCTGTGCAGCTTGTTACGGTAGAAACTTAGCAACTGGTAAACCTATTCATATGGGTGAAGCAGTAGGAGTTATCGCAGCACAATCCATTGGTGAGCCAGGAACTCAGTTAACATTGAGAACCTTCCACCAAGGGGGAACTGCAGGAAATATCTCAGAAAATCCATCGATTGTTGCCAGAAGAGATGGTATCGTAGAAATGGATGAAATTAGAACAGTTACTTCAGAAAACGAAGCCGGTAAAAAAGCAGAAATCGTAGTTTCCCGTTCAACAGAATTCCGTTTGGTAGCAGACAATGCTGCAAGAACGCCGTTAATGGTTGCGAATATTCCTTATGGATCTGAATTAGCCGTTAAGCCAGGTGATAAAGTATTAAAAGGAGATCTAATCTGTAAGTGGGATCCGTATAATGCGGTAATCATCGCTGAATCTGCAGGTAAGATTGAATATGAAGATATTATCCAAGGGGTTTCATTCTCACTAGAGATTGATGAGCAGACTGGTTTCGAAGAGAAAGTAATTTCTGAATCTAGAAACAAGAAAGCAGTACCAACCTTGAAAGTGGTGGATTCTAAAGGAGTGGAGCAAAAAGCATACAACTTACCGGTAGGAGCACACATCATGGTCAACGATGGTGAGAAAATTAAGTCTGGTAAAGTAATGATCAAGATCCCAAGAAAATCTGCAAAATCTGGAGATATTACAGGGGGTCTACCGAGAGTTACCGAATTGTTCGAAGCGAGAAATCCTTCAAACCCAGCAGTAGTTACAGAAATCGACGGAGTAGTATCTTACGGTAAAATCAAAAGAGGGAACCGTGAGCTCATCGTAGAAGCAAAAACTGGAGAAATCACTAAATATTTAGTGAAATTATCCAACCAGATTTTGGTTCAGGAAAATGACTTTGTAAGAGCTGGATCACCATTATCTAATGGATCAACTACACCAGATGACATCTTGAAAATTAAAGGACCAACTGCCGTACAGGAATATTTGGTCAATGAAATTCAGGAAGTATATCGTCTACAAGGGGTGAAAATCGATGATAAACACTTCGAGATTATTGTTCGTCAGATGATGACCAAAGTTTCAATCGTAGATGGTGGAGATACTCAATTCTTAGAAGGAGCACTGGAACACAAATATGATTTCTTATTAGAAAACAACAGAGTGTTCGGTCTGAAAGTAGTTACAGAAGCCGGAGATTCAAAAGAATTCAAACCAGGTCAAATGATTACTACCAAAGATCTAAGAGACGAAAACTCTAAACTGAAACGTGAAGATCTGGCCTTAGTAGAAGTTCGTGATGCACTTCCTGCAACTGCAACACCAGTATTGCAAGGGATTACAAGAGCGGCCCTACAAACCAAATCATTCATGTCTGCAGCCTCTTTCCAGGAAACGACGAAAGTATTGAACGAAGCAGCAGTTTCAGGAAAAGTAGATTACCTGAGCGGTCTGAAAGAAAACGTAATTGTAGGACACAGAATCCCTGCAGGTACAGGTCTGAAAGACTATCAAAACGTGATCGTGGGTTCTAAAAAAGAATTCGAAGACATCAACTAAATATTTTAATTATAGATTACGGATATCAATTTTAAATAATTATATTCGTAGTCTATAATTTTTAACTTAAAATATAAAACTTAAAATGGACAACAATCAAAACCAAAATCAAGATCCAAACAACATTAACATTCAATTAAGCGAAATGGTTGCAGGAGGAGTTTACTGTAACTTAGCTTTAGTAAATCATTCCCCTTCAGAATTCGTGGTAGATTTCATCCAAATGATGCCAGGAGTTCAGCAGGCTAACGTAAGATCAAGAGTAATCTTGGCTCCACTACACGCAAAAAGAGTAATGGCAGCATTGCAACAAAATATCACCAACTACGAACAACAATTTGGCGAAATCAAAGAAGTTGAGCCTTTCGTATTAGGACAAAACAACGTACAGGCATAAGATTTTTCTACTTTGTCAAAGTTCCAAACTTTGACATAGTTTTCAAAGTTTATCAAAATAGAAAATCCCGATTCATTCATTTGAATCGGGATTTTTTTATTTTTTAAAAGTATTAACTGCAAAATTTTTCGATGAAAACCTTATATCCGCTTGTAGGAATATCTTGTAATC
>NZ_JBAVFG010000112.1:0-6958 GCF_049588135.1 Kaistella sp.
AGGAGCAGGATGCCATTCACACCGTTAGGGTGATAGGTTCTGATCAACAGAAGATCCATGATTATGGGGTACCTGAGACATTGACGATCTGCAGCGCATTATACACGCCGTTTTTCAGCTCGTAGAAAGTCCCGTTGACTTCCTGATAGAAATTGATTCCGAACACCAGGAAGAGCGGGTTGAGCGAGTTTTCCGGCAGGTTGTTGTTCAATTGAACCGCTGTCGTCATTAGTGTATCAATTGGCAGCACGGGCGTTGCATTCTTTTCGGAGACAAATGTCCCTGTTTCGAAATTGATGTCCATTGCCGCGGCTACCATTTTGTAATGGGTACTTCCTGAAGGTGCTCCGAGGCTTTCGGTCGGGATGAACGGTTCAATTTCTACTACGGCGTCACCGGTCACCCGGTCGATGGTTGCAGTAAAAGGAGTCGAAATGGAGATTCCGAGTTTTCCGTGAATGTTGAATTCGAATCCGAGTAGCAATTCAGCTTCCCCATCGATGACATTTCGCAGTCCGCGTGGATTGATGGCATCCATCTGGATGACTTTGACCATCTCTTTGGTGAGTCTGCTGACCATTCTTCGGTCTGCCGAGGTTCTGAGGAGGCTTTGAATGGAGGTTCGCAGGGTTTTTCCTGCTTTCCCTGCTCTTCCAAACTCCGCCATGTTTTCGCGGGTTCTTTGGAATCTGGGATCATTTTGGAGACGCTCTGCGCTGATTCCGCCTTTTTCTCTTGCCATGTAGCCGTCTTTGGTACGATAGAAGGTGATGTCCCCCATGGTCCCTTTCAGTTTAATAATTCCTTTTTGTCTTGCCATTGTTTTAAGTTTTAAAAATTAAGATTCAGATGTTGAGGTACATCCGTTAAAACCTGTTGTGATCACGGGGCAAAATTTGGCAATAAAAACATATGATGCAAGTGTTGATGCCGGTTACGGCCGTTTTTGCCGAAAAGGGCGCTTTTTGCCGAAAAGGACCGAATATCCGATTGTTAGTAAGTGCCTTTCTGATGCTTTATGGTGGGGGATGACTGGGGGATGCCTTTGCTTTGTTGGGGAGATGAACCACCCCGTCAATGGCGAGGCGCCATTGACACCCCTCCAGAGGAGGGGAATGGGCGATTAATTGATGATGAATTCCTGGGTGGATTCGTAGGGGAGTCCCATGTAGGTGCAGAATTCTTGTACGGTGAGGACTTGATGATCAGGTTTGTTTAGGGAGATTTTGATTTTTAGAATCAGCTCGCGGCTGTAGCGTTCGCTTTTTCCAGTGATGAGCTGGATGTCTTTTGGGTAGATGCAGAGGCGGGTGATTTTTGGTTTCATGATTTTGTTGTCTTTGCTGAACAAAGTTTAAAAAAATCATCGGGTAGCTGTCGGTAGGTTTTCGGTAGTACGATGGGGAAGTTATGCACAGGGGGGTATGAACCACCCCGTCACCAATCCTTCGGAATTGGTGCCACCCCTCCAGGGGAGGGGAATGTGACGGGGTTGCTTCGTCGGTCGGTCCTTTCTTCTCGCAAAGACGGCGGGTTTTAATCGTCGAGGGCGTCGAGGTAGGCGGTAAGGTTATCGGTGAGGAGTTGGAGGAATTTGGTTTGGGGTGATTTGCGTGCTCGGATTTCGGTGGCGGTTTTGTGGTAATTGCCCAGGTCGATGGAGAGGGTCGTTTCAAACCACCGTACGGTTTCGGAAAGACCGAGGTTACCACCATTGAAACAGTTGCTTTGGTGCAAAGCGAATACCAGCTCAGTCAGCGCTACTTTGGAGGCGGTCCATTGAAGTCCTGCGTTAGAATCGGTTTCTTTGGCGGTGCTTTCTTTGAGGGTCAGCAACTGGGATTTTAAAAAGATTTCAAATTCATCGTTGGCGAGAATGGTAGCGATGAGGTGGTCGTGTGAAGTTGAAAACCGTTCATCATAATTGTGAAAATCGGGTGCCAGTTTAACGTCGAGGTCGTATTTGAAACGCATGAAATATTTAAGATCGAGGTAGGTGGCTTTGCGGCGGTAGTAGCTTATAAATTCCGTGTTTTCGAGAAAAAAATAGTGTATTTTTTCAAATTCCTGTTCATACAGTTTCTTTTTGTATTTGATGCCCGAACCGGGTGTGGCAGAGAGCAGGGCAACCACCTTGTTGAAATAGATATATTTTGCAATGAATAGGGGTTTTAATTTTTTAAAGAAAGTGATTTCGTTTTCCCAGCAGTCGAAATCGTGCTTGATGACCCATGATTTGATGGTGCGGATAGCTTCATCGGTTTCCATCAGGGCAAATTGGGTGTATTCCAGAGGGCTGCTGTGTTCGGTTTGAAGATCTTCGATTTTTTTTTGCAGGTCATTCCAAAGGGTGTAGGCGTTGTCGATCAGGTGACTGGACTTCATCATGGTAGGCTTGTTAAAAATAGGGTTGATTAAACTGCACCGTTTCAGTTATTTTTTTTGGTTCGCAGCGTGATAAATTCTACGGGAGTCAGGTGGTGAATCTCCGAAAACTGTTTTGCAAATTGCTGCCGCGTCTTGAAACCGCTCATTTCAGCCAACACCCCAATGTTATAGTTCAGATAACGGGGTTCGCTCAACATTAAATTCGTAATATAATTAATGCGCAGGGTTTTAAGGTAATTGGGCCAGGTCATTTGCTTATGCTCATTGATCACGTATGACAGATGCGTTTTATTGGTGTGCAGCTGCAATGAGAGGCTTCCCAATGTTATATCCTGTGCAGTAAAACCATTCATGCGTTCGAATTCTTCTAGTTTTTGTAACAGTTCTCTGATGATTTTCGGGCTGTATTCTGACTTTCTGTGAGGGATTGCTGGCACTGATGCCATAGGGGTATTGGCGGTAGCCTTTTCAAATTTGTGCAATAGATTATGGTAACTCTGAAGATTATGTTTTCGTTTTTGATTGGTTTTGTACAGGAAAAAACTGAGCCCAATGATCAGAATTGAAGTTATTATGATGATTATACTTCGAATTTTTTTTGCCTGTATCAGCTTTTCTTTTTCTACCATCAGACTTTTAGTATCATATTCTCTGTAAATGCGGGAGGAGAGATATGGAAGATCAATTTGCAGAATGCTGTCGGCTTTCAGGAGTTGGTCGGTATAATGGGAGACTTCCAAAGGAGAAAGCTTGAACAGCTTGTTTTTTAATAATAACTCATACGCTTTGCGAACCTCAGGAAGTACGGCTTCGTTCCTGGAAAACAGGGAATCTACTTTTTTCAGATACAGGGTAGAACTTGAGATATTATTCATTTTTAAATATGCACTTGCAAGATAATAGTAGGTGACTGCCAAATGACTTTCTTCTTTTCTGTGCTGAAGCAATTGTTCTGCTGCAAGCAGAGAATCTGCCGCCTGTTGATATGCTCCTTTCCTAAAAGCTGAGATGCCGGTCTCTTTTAAAAAATACCCTTTTTCCTGTCTGAAATCAGGAATATTCTGATAAGGGTTCGTGAGCTGCAGCAAACGGGTTACTTTTTCCCGGTGGTTCAACTGTCTTTCGCAGATAATCATCTGGTGAATGGTATTCAGATATCCCCTTGTATTGTTGAACCGCAGGGATGGCTGCTGATTCAGCTTTAAGTTGTTTTCAAAAAAATAAAGGCAGTCCCGGAAATAGAACAGGGCTTCATCATAATAACCAAGATAGCTTTTCACGACACCGATGTTGTATTTGATTTTATATTTTAAGTAATCGTCATTTGTTTTTTCGGCACGTGGGGCAGCAAGAAGATATTGGTCAAGGGCTTTGTCAAACTTTCGGAAATTGAAATAGTACACAATGCCTTTGCCTAATAAAGCGGTGCTGATCAAAGAGGCATCCTGTGTTTTTTTTGCGGTTGCTACACAACTGTCGGCATACTTTAACTTGTCCTCCCGGTCTGGAGAATATAAAACCGCATCTTCATACGCGTAAAACAAATGTTTTAAATTTTGGTTTTTTTTTGCTAATCTGATGCTTATCGCAATTGCAGGGAGGGCATTTGTGTCATTTTCACCCCAATGGCTGTATTCTTTTCTAATGGTATAATAGTCTTCAACTGAATTTTGCGCAGTGGCGACTGCGCAGCAAAAAAATACGGTAAAAAAAAGCAGAATGTTTCTACACATACCCCCACTTTTTAATGATTATTTATCAATAGTTCAGCTGTTTCTTGAAGGGGAACAGCTATGGTTTGTTATGGTAACCGAATTTACATAAAAAGTTCTTACAGTGATGATTATTTCCAAAAAAATGGTGGCATCATTGATCAATTGATGCTTTTAAATTGATCAATCGTTCCCTCAAACGTTTTTTTTTAGTGGAAAGCTCTTCTAATTTCGCTTTAGAATTCTATCACAAAACCAGCGCTGGATTAACTTTTAAAAATCATTATTATGAAAAAGTCAATCGCAATTTTAAGTGTTTTTTTACTCTTGACCGTTTGTTCCTGTCATCATGAAAGAGACGGTCGCAATCTTTCGAAAATAGAGATAAGGTTAGCCTCTTTGCAAAAGCAGTCTGATCCTTTTTTGGGATCTGTCGTCTTTTCTTACCTGGATGGTGAAAATGAGCCTGATCCACCACGGCAAGATCCGTGGCAGTGGTTGCACTTTCTTGAGGAGTTATTGGAGTATTTATCAACAGGAAAAGGGGTGTAAATCCGTAATGATGAGCATGCTAATTCCGAAAGAATGGACGGCATCAAGCGGGGAAGTATGTCCCTGCAGTGGCAAATGGGAGATCATCGGAAGTCCCAGTACGACGGCGGTTTTTGCAAAAGGGAAATTGATGCCGGAGTATTATGGAAAGAAGGTGGTGTGGATGCTGGTGAGGAGGGGATGAATGCGGTGCTAATGTAATAATTTGGCAATGTAGCAGTGTAACAATGTAGCAATGTAGCAATGTAGCAGTGTAACAATGTAGCAGTGTAGCAGTGTAGCAATGTAGCAGTGTAGCAATGTAGCAATGTAGCAATGTAGCAATGTAACAATGTAGCAATGTAGCAATTGTAGCAGTGTAGCAGTGTAACAATGTAGCAGTGTAGCAGTGTAGCAATGTAGCAATGTAGCAGTGTAGCAATGTGGCAGTGTATGAATTTACTCATGTATCAAGTGATTGGGAGTAACGATAAATCAATTATTATGAAATCAATTTTCAAGGGATCAGTGGCGGTGGTGGCGTATTTTTTTATGTTGCTGTTTGTATATGCTGCCGGAAGTAAAATGTTCGACTTTGAAAACTTCCAGGTACAGTTAGCGCAGTCGCCATTGCTGAGTGCTTATGCAGGATTTATTTCTTATGGGGTCATCATTTTGGAACTTGTGATTGCGGGGTTGCTCTGCTTCAATCTTACACGTCTCATAGGACTGTATGCTTCATTTGGATTGATGGTGGCTTTTACGGTTTACATCTACCTCATTCTTAACTACAGTGATTTTGTGCCCTGCTCCTGCGGCGGGATCCTGGAAAAAATGGGCTGGAGGGAACATTTGATTTTTAATATTGGATGCATTGTTTTAGCATTATTATCAATTATTTTCATAGAGAAACAAAGGGCGATGCATTTGCGCAGGACCGCTGTTATTAGCAGCCTTATTTTAGTGATAAGTGCCAGTGGCATGGTCGCCCTGTTTCTTTCTTCTGAGTATATTATGAAAAAGGAGAATAATTTTACGAGGAGGTTTCCTCATCATCCTATTATGGAGGACAAAGCGTTTGATCTTAAAGTCAACTCCTATTATTTTGCTGGTTTTGATAAGAGTACAATTTACCTTGGAAATTACACAGCACCGTTGATAGTTACAGAAATTGATACAGCTTTTAAAAACATTATCCAATACAAAATTACACTAGATAATGATAAGTACAATTTTAAATCAATAAAATTAGAGGTTCGTCCGCCGTACATTTTTGTTTCTGATGGAACTGTACCTATCATTTTCAGAGCAAAAATTTCCGATAAAATTGCAAAAACAATTAGTTTTAATAACATTTTTTTTAATAATATACAGCCAATTGATTCAGTCTCATTTGTCTTCCGTGCAATTAACAAGCCTAAGCATACACAATTTTTAGGAAAGATTTCGATTGATCAAGAATCTACAGTAAAATTTAATTTTAATATTATCAAAGCTCAGCAAAACGGTTTATTTGATACCGATGGAAAGCTTATCTCATTTAATAATGGGCAAAAATTTATTTATTCTTATTACTATCGAAATGAAGTTAAGGTTTTTGATAAGGATTTAAAGGTCTTATCTAATTATAAAACCATCGACACAATAAGTAAGGCAGATATAGAAATAATCCGACTAAAGAATGGGAATCTAAAAATGGCGAAACCTCCTTTACTAGTAAACGGAGATATAACATCCTCTAACAATCTACTATTTGTAAAATCAAATTTAATTGGTAAACACGAAAATAAAAAAATGTGGCAAAATTCAAGTATCATCGATATTTATAATATACAAGATGGTCAGTACTTTGGCAGTTTTTATCTGCAAAACCGCGGAGCGGATAAAATCTCGCAAATTCTTGCAACAGACAGGTACTTATTTGCCATCTGTGGAAACCAAATCATTAGATATAGATATGCGCAATCTGTATTAACTCATTTGGTTAAGGGCGAAGCCGAAAACCCAAAGAGTAGGCAATAATTAAAATTTAAGAACAATGAAAAAGTTTTTTTTACCCGCTGCAATAATCCTATTAGGAGGAAGTGCCGCATTTGTTACGCAAAGTTTTAAAAATTCTGATGACTCAACAGCTTTTGGGCACAGGATTGATAGAACAGACCCGAACAATCCTGTATGTGTAGATACAGGGATAGAATGCTCCACAATACCGAGTGTCTATAAATGTCAAGATGGAGCAATGAATAACTTATGGGAACTTGTTGGAACAAGTTGTCCAAATGAATTGTTTAAACCTTAAAATAATTTATAAAAATAGCTGCCACGAG
>NZ_JBAVFG010000113.1:0-44491 GCF_049588135.1 Kaistella sp.
ATTAATTATCCATATCAACATCTTATAATTTGAAATTTATTACCGTTAATCATTTCTTGTTTAGACTCTTTTGAATCCGCTCTACAAATTCAAAAGCGGCTGGACATATCACGGTATTCTGAATGGTTAAATTATTAATCTGATAGATTTTCTTCCGGTCTGTATGTGGGAATTCGCGGCAAGCTTTCGGGCGAACTTCATAGATAGAACAGGCATTATCATCATTTAGAAACCAACAAGGAAGATTTTGCAAAACTTTATCCTGATCCTCGTCAATCCGCAAAAATTGACTTTCGAAATCGGCAATTTTCATTTTTAAATGTTTGGCAATTCTTTCGATATCTTTTTCCGTAAAAAGTGGACCCGTGGTTTTGCAACAGTTGGCACATTGCAGGCAATCTATTTTTTCGAAAACCTCATCATGAGTTTCCTGTACGATATAATCGAGATTTTTGGGTGGTTTTTTCTTCAGCCCATCCAGAAATTTTTTATGCTCTTTTTGTTTTTGAAGAGCCTGAGTTTTATAGAATTCTAAATTCATAATTTACTAAATGGAATAGGGAGAATAAGGAGTATAAGAATCGATTAAATCTAGATTCAAGATGGTTGTTTTTTTGTTCTTTGATGGTTTATACATCATATTAAATTTTTGAGCAAAAACAATTTCTTTTTCCTGAGATGCGTAAGAAGTCCGCTGCACCACGGTATTAGAAAACACTTCATCGAATGCCCGAATGTGCGCAAATATTTCGACATCCATTGTTTCAAAGTTTTCTTTTGTCAACTCAAAAAAAGGAGAATGTTCATCAATCTTATGAACGATAGTCCAGTTAAGGGAAAGGGTAT
Source organism: Kaistella sp. (assembly GCF_049588135.1). Lineage (GTDB taxonomy): Bacteria > Bacteroidota > Bacteroidia > Flavobacteriales > Weeksellaceae > Kaistella. Next base: position 847 of record NZ_JBAVFG010000113.1, read on the forward strand.
CGATTTGACTGAGTTGCGTTTTTAAAGTAAAAAATTTACTCATTAATTCTTTCTTATCATCCATCACCTCCATAGCACAAGTGAGCACAACTTGAGCATCGGTTAAAACATTATTTTTAAAGGGTGCCAATCTGAACATTAAAGCAGTGCTCTCGTGGTAAGGAACTATTAAAGCTATTTTGCTGAATTTCAAAAATGCCCGAGGTCGCGAAAATCTTCCGTAGAACAAACCTGTGGCAATTGCAAAACCCAGTAATCCTAAAAAAGCTTCGAAAGTAGCCACCATGCTTGCTAAAAATCCAAGGGGTGCAATTCTGCCATATCCTACGGTGGTAAAGGTTTGGGCACTGAAAAAGAAAACATCGGTAAATTCATTGAGCCGTGTACTTTCATCAATTCCAGTAAGATGCTCGATGCCAATACTATAATAAACCAATGCGAAAAATATATTCGCCAAAATATATCCGAAAACTAAAAAAAAAATAAATTTCCCGGAAGGTAAATTCAATAAGGTATGATACCAACTGTATTTTTCTAATGGATTTGACAAACCCGCTCGTTTGACATTCGGTGTTCCGTTTTTATTTACAAACCTACCACTGGCACTGGAACTGAAGCCACTGTCATCACGGGACTGTAATTTGGAAAGTCGATCTTTTAGAGTTGCCATCCTGCAAAATTAGTTGAAAATTGGGGAACTGAGGTTTATTTGAGACAAAATCTGCGGCCGTGATAGTAGCGGTTACCCCACAAGGAGGTGACAGAACGAAGTGGAGTCACCGACTGAGGAGTATGAGCGGATAGCACGAATTGTCCGCCCAAATCAAAAACAGTAATTGTAATCATTAGAGTTCACTGAAAATTTTCACTAATTTTGGACTATGAAAAATTTGGAAACAAGAAAAGATATTGAAGATTTGGTGAATCGATTTTACGATAAAGTTCAGAAAGATGAAACGATTGGATTCTTTTTTAATGACGTGGCAAAAGTCGATTGGTCTCACCACTTGCCGAAAATGTATTCGTTTTGGGAAACGCTACTATTTGGGCAAATTTCTTACAAAGGAAATCCTATGGCGATACATTTTCCCATTAATGCTGAAGTCCCAATGGAAAAATTTCATTTCGAGCATTGGATCAAGTTATGGATCGAAACCGTAGAAGAAAACTTCACAGGCGAAATGGCGGAATTAGCGATTTACAAAGCAAAAAACATCGCCAATTTAATGGCTCATAAAATGGAGGTTGCAAGAAAACTTAACTAATTACGGTACAATCACCGTAAAAATATATGCCGCCAAATTCACTAAAAGTACCGTTCCGTATAAATGATTGGTTTTCCCACGACTAAGCGACATCATTACAATGAATACTGATAAGGCAAGTAAGATAATGGATTTCATGTCGAGTCCTAAAACAAAAGGAATATCGTAAATAAGACACACCACCGAAATAGCAGGAATCGTTAATCCAACACTCGCCAATGCCGAACCTAAACCCAAATTAATAGAAGACTGAATTTGATTGTTTCGCGCTGCGCGGATTGCAGCTAAACCTTCAGGAAGCAATACTACAAATGCAATAATTACTCCGACCAATTCGTGCGGTGCGCCGATGCTTTCAACAAATTCTTCGATTACTGGCGAAAGTCCTTTTGCCATAAAAATTACCACTGCCAAACAAATAATTAATAAAAATAAACTTACTAAAGTTTTAAGAATTGAAGGCGGATCCGCTTCATGAGCAGTTTGATCATGATCTTCGGTAACAAAATAATTTCGGTGTCGAACGTTTTGGAACATCAAGAAAGTACCATAAATTGTAAGACATGCGAGCGCCACAAAAACCAGTTGCGCTTCGCTATAAAAAGGGCCGTGTTCTGTAGAAGTATAATTGGGAAGAATGAGTGTTAGAACCAAAATAGCCACCAAGCTCACCAAATAAGTTGTTGCCGAATTAGCGATAAAAAACTGTTCTTTATATTTTCGGCTCCCGACCCAAATACAAATTCCGAGAATCCCGTTAAGGATAATCATTACCGCTGCAAAAACCGTATCTCGGGCGTAAGTGAGTGCCCCTTCGCCACCGGAAAGCATGAAAGAGATAATTAAACCTACCTCTAAGATTGTAATACAAATCGCAAGAATCACCGTTCCGTAAGGCTCGCCAACTTTATGCGCCACCACTTCGGCATGATGCACTGCAGCCATAACACTTGAAAACAAAAGTATTGCACCAATAATATTGGTAAAAAGAGTATTATTTAGAAAGCCAAAAAGATAGAAAGCTGCAGCTATAATTGGGACAATTACCGTCCAGTGAATAAGGTTTTTTATTTTCATATTTCGATTTGTGATAAGTTAAAAAAAATAATTTATAAATGAAATTTTGAAACAAAATTTAACTTAATTGTAACATTGTTTTCCACCACCAATAATCCTGAAAATCGGTAAACATGTGAAAAAGCAAACCTATTGCTATAATTTTATAATTTCCTTTCAAAAAAAAGCTCCAAAAAAATACAACCCAACCATCGGATAAGAATGCAAATAGTGATAACCAATACTATTTCTATTCGGATCGAAAAATCGATTAGCAAAAACGCAATCCAAATCGACCAACATGGTTGCAAGCATAATAAAATAGGCTTTTCGCCAATTATTTTTAAAAAAATATTTTCGCAATAAAAACAGGAAAAATAAAATGCAAAAAGTAATGAATAATTTCCCTGATGTAAAAAACGTCTCCCGTTAAATTCGTCCTTTTAAGAAATCTTGTCGCAACTCTTCATCTAATTTTTCAATGGAATATCGCAATGAAGTTCGAGGCATTTGCTGATAGTTTTCGTACAAGAAATCCAAAAGTTCCTGTTCATTTTTTTTGCCCATTTCTCGTAGAAGCCAACCATTTGCTTTGTGCATTAAGTCGTGTTCGTGATTTAAATTTCTGATTGCTAATTTCTTAAGCAAATCAAAAGAGTTTTTTTTCACGTGAAACATTGTTGAAACAACTGCGATTCTTTTACTCCAAAGATTTTCTTCTTCAGATAAATCCAGCAGAATTGAATCATTTTGATTTTCAAAACAATAGCGTCCTAAAATTTTATAACAAGAAGTATCTACCAAATCCCAATTGTTGATATACTTTTTATTTTTCAAATAAAATTGAACGATTTCTTCTTTTTCTTTCGGGTCTTTTGATTTTTCAAATTTGAAAACCAGCATCAACAATGCACAAAATCGGTCTTCGTGAATTTCCGAAGACAGCAAGCTTTCTAATTCGTTTAATGAAATTCTGTTCCAATATTCTTTGGCAACCTTTCTTTGATCGGGAACGGTAACTCCAATAAACTGGTCACCTTCCGCATATTCTCCTTTTCCGGCTTTGAAAAACCTTGGGAAAAATGCGGCTTTCTCGGGGAGTGAAAGATCTTGGAGGGCGGATTTAATATCGTTAATCATTTTTTAAAAAATACTTTCACCGGTTTGGGTTGTAAATTCTTCTAGGAATTTCATGCCGCGATAAGAGTTTCCTTTCTCATTCAGCCTCGGACTCCAAACGGCGATGCAATATTTCTGTGGTAAAATTGCTACAATCCCACCTCCAACTCCACTTTTGCCAGGCAAACCTACCAGAAAAGAAAATTCTCCCGATTCATCATAAAATCCGCATGTGAGCAAAATTGCATTGATTCTTTTGGCTTTACTATAAGATAGAAACTGTTTATTACTAGAAGGTTTTTTACCTCCATTTGCTAAATATAAAAAACTATTACTCAGCTGCTTACAGGTCATTTCAATCGAGCAAAGATGGCAATAAAGTTCAATGACCGCATCTGGTTGATTTTTGATATTTCCAAAAGATTTCATAAAATTACACATAGCTGCATTTCTGAAACTATTTTCCATTTCACTTGACGCTACTTTTTCATTAAAGAAAATTTGATGATCTTCTGAAAGATCACGGATGAAATGAAGCAATTCTTCTTTTGGGTTTTCGGAAATTTCCAATAATATATCACAAATTACCAATGCACCCGCATTGATAAAAGGGTTTCGCGGAATCCCATGATCGGCTTCTAACTGGATCAAAGAATTAAATGCATTTCCCGATGGCTCTACATCTACTCTTTCCCAAAGTTTTTCACCCAATTTCTCATACACAAAAGACAATGCAAAAACTTTGGAAATACTTTGTATTGAAAATTTCTCCTCAAAATCTCCACATCCAAAAGTATTTAGATCTAAATCTGTAAAATTTACGCCAAATTTACTTTCGTCAATACAAGCAATTTCTGGAATGTAATCCGGAACTTTACCTTTGTTTTCCTTCTGTAAAATATCGCTATAGACATTTCTTATAATTTGTTGATAGTTTATTTTCATGTGGAAAAGCGGGAATTAGGTTCAGTTGGAATGACTAAAAAGGTGACAAATAATTGAGTTTTATTACAATAATTCATACATCAAAGTTTACTGCAAATCACCTTCCTCACCCTCTTCTTCATCGTGATATTCAAACAAGAAATCATTATAAGGAAACCTTGCAGTATGAATTTTCAAAACCTCATCATAAATCAGTTTCTTCATTTCCGGGAAATTCTCTTTAAGTAAAGCCGAAATAAATACGGTCGGATATTGTGATTTCGACATCCAGGTTTTCATCCATTCATCAAGAGAAATATTTTTTCTTGTTTCCGGCGTTAAATCGTCTTCTTCTTTTTTCTCGTAAGCAAATGCATCAATTTTATTGAAAACCATGATCATCGGTTTTTGATGGGCATTAATTTCCATTAAAGTTTGGTTCACAGAATTAATGTGATCTTCAAAACTTTCGTGGGAAATATCCACCACGTGAATCAACAAATCTGCTTCCCGAACTTCATCCAAAGTCGATTTAAAACTTTCCACCAATTGCGTTGGCAATTTCCTGATAAATCCAACGGTATCGGTTAATAAGAAAGGTAAATTCCCAATAACCACTTTTCTCACGGTCGTGTCTAAAGTCGCAAATAGTTTATTTTCAGCAAAAACATCAGACTTAGAAATAGCATTCATCAACGTAGATTTTCCAACATTGGTGTAACCAACCAACGCCACACGAACCATTTTACCACGGTTTTGTCGTTGGGTCGCCATCTGTTTATCGATGGTTTTCAGTTTCTCCTTTAATAATGTTATTCTATCACGAATAATCCTTCTATCGGTTTCAATTTCAGTTTCACCAGGACCACGCATTCCGATTCCACCTTTTTGCTTATCAAGGTGAGTCCACATTTTGCTTAATCTTGGGAGTAAATATTGATACTGAGCCAATTCCACCTGAGTTCTTGCGTAAGAAGTTTGGGCTCTTTGAGCAAAAATATCGAGAATTAGATTCGTTCTATCCAAGATTTTAACATCCTCCATTTCTTTTCCAAGATTCTTCAGTTGAGAAGGAGAAAGTTCGTCATCGAAAATTACGGTTCCGATTCCGTTTTCTTTTACATACTCTTTTATTTCCTGAGCTTTCCCACTTCCAATAAATGTTTTGGGATCCTGTTGCGTCAATTTCTGAGTGAATCTTTTGTCAATGGTTGCTCCTGCAGTCAACGCCAAAAACTCGAGTTCATCCATATATTCGATGAGCTTTTCTTCACTTTGATTTTGCGTAATTAAGCCTACTAAAACGGCTTTTTCGTATAAATGTTCTTTTTTGTCTAACATAAATTTCCTTTCGGCATTTGTACAAAGATAATACTTTGCTTTTCACCATTAAAAAATCTCAGATAAAATTACCTGAGATTTCTAATAATATTTATTAAACCTTAATCCCAATCTGCAGCGACAAACTTCATTTTCTCTCCTTTGGCATTGCTCAAAGTAAGGTAATGTCCATCAACTTTATAATTGGTCATGGTCGGAAGTTCTTTTGAAAAAGCAGATTCTAAATCCATTACTTTATCACAAAACATCATGGTGCTTCCAATAGCAGAAAATTTCACGGTTCCATTTGCATTAAAAGTTGCTGTACCAAACATATTGTTACAGCCCATGTTTGCAGAAAACTTTCCCGGTTCTTTTTCATTGGCAAGATTAAGATGCGCTTTGTTGCTCATCATTACCTCTTTGTTGAAGTTTTGAAATTCTACCAACATCCAATCTTTCTTTACATTTTGAGAAGCTTTGGTTTGGATGGTACAATTTGCCAATAATAAGAGTGCAAAAATGGCTACGAAACCTGATACTATTTTTTTCATATTTAAAAATTTCTTGTTTCTATTCCATATCTATGCCATCATTTTTTTTTAAATTTGAATCTAATTTTTAGAAAATGACCAACAATTTCATTTCTTTCAAAGCAATTATTTCACAGAACGGCACTATTAATGCGGCGTATGTAGAATTCCCTTTTTCTACTGAAGAATATTTTGGTAAAAAAGGACAAGTAAAAATAAAAGCAATATTTGATGATAAAATAGAATATCGTGGAAGTTTGGCAAAAATGAATGCCGATTTCCACCTGCTTGGCTTGACTCAGGAAATAAGAAAAAAACTGGGAAAGTCTTTTGGCGACGAGGTTTCTGTAAAACTTTGGGAAGACAAAGAAGAGCGAATTGTAGAAATACCCAACGATGTTGAAATTGTTTTTAATGAAAATTTAAAGGCAAAAGAATTATTTGATGCGATGAGTTATACGCACAGAAAAGAATATATTCGCTGGATTATGGAAGCCAAAAAACCCGAAACCCGCGAAAACAGAAAAGTGAAAATGATAGAAATGATTCTTGCCGGAAAAAAAGGAATATAATGGAAACTAAAAATTTGGAAACCGAAAGATTGCTGCTAAGTCCCATGAAAACTGATGATTCAGAATTTATTTTTGAATTATACAATTCCCCGAAATTTATTGAATTTATTGGCGACCGAAATATTAAATCAATTAAAGATGCTGAAAATTATATTACCAGTAAATTCTTGCCTCAATTCGAAAGATTAGGATATGGTAATTTTCTTATCACATTACAGTCTGATGGTACGAAAATTGGCGGCGTCGGCATTTTTGAACGTGAAGGTTTGGATGTTCAGGATATTGGTTTTTCTTTTTTGGAAGAATTTCAAGGGAAAGGTTATGGTTTCGAAGCCGCTTCTGAATTGATAAAAGTTGGATTTAATGAATGGGGGTTACAAAAAATAAGTGCAATTACTTCTAAAGAAAATATCGCATCACGAAAGTTAATTCAAAAGTTAGGTTTAAAATATTTGAAAACTGTTCAGATCCCCAATGATGACGAGGAATTGTTGTATTATGAAATGGCAAAATAATTTACAAAAAAAAGAACGTTCCCAATGAAACGTTCTTTTTTTATTTTAAAACTAAAAATTTAGTTTGGCTTCCAATCTACAACAGTGCGGATAAAAGTTTCAGCATTTTCTAGTGGAATATTTGGTAAAATCCCATGTCCAAGATTTGCGATATAACGGTCTTTCCCGAAACGGTTAATCATTTCTGTCACCATTTTTTTGATGGTTTCCGGTGAAGAGTTCAATCTGTTAGGATCAAAATTTCCTTGTAAAGTCATCGTGTGATTGGTAAGTGTTCTCGCCAATTCTGGTGTAATTGTCCAGTCAACGCCCAAAGCTGAAACTTTAGATAAAGTCATTTCTTCCAAAGCGAACCAACATCCTTTACCAAAAACTACAACGTGAGTTAATGGGCTTAGTGCTTCTACGATTTGGTTGATATATGGCCAAGAGAAAATCTGGTAATCTTCCGGCGACAAACAACCTCCCCAGGAATCAAATACCTGAACAGCCGAAACTCCTTTCTCTACTTTTCTTTTCAGATAAGCAATCGTAGTATCTGTAATTTTTTGCAATAATAAATGAGCAGCTTCTGGATTTCTAAAACAGAAACTTTTTGCAACATCCCAAGCTTTAGAACCTTTTCCTTCGATACAATAACAAAGGATTGTCCATGGTGAACCGGCAAAACCAATCAAAGGAATGTCATTATCGAGTTTTAATAAAGTTAATTCAATTGCATCAAAAACATATCCTAAAGCATCATCAACATTAGGAACTTCAATATTTTGAACATCTTCTAAAGTCCGAATCGGTTTTTCTAACCAAGGACCAACTCCGTCTCTCATCTCGAAATCCATTCCCATTGCTTGAGGAACAACCAAAATATCTGAGAATAAAATCGCAGCATCCAAAGGAAATCTGCGGATCGGCATCATGGTAATTTCCGAAGCCAATTCTGGCGTACGGCATCTGGTGAAGAAATCATATTCATCACGCATCGCACGAAACTCGGGAAGAAACCTGCCCGCTTGTCTCATCATCCAAACCGGCGGACGTTCTACTGTTTCGCCTCTTAATGCCTTTAAATATAAATCGTTTTTAATCATAATCTTTAAATAAAATCAGAAACCTAAGTTTCTTATTGGGAGTTGATTTGTGCTCCTTCTTTTTTAATCAATTTTAGCAAAGCACTTAGGTCGTTATCTTTGCCTATAAATATTTTTTGAGAGGTATATTTTTTAACTTCTGTAGCAGTGGTTTCGCCAATTGCGTAAATTTGCTTAAAGTCTAAATTGTTATTTTTAATAAAACTGCGGACTCCACTTGGTGAGAAAAACGCAATAGCATCGTGATTTCCCTCCATTTTAGGATATAGTAATTTTGTTTCATACACCACTACTTTTTTATAATCGATATTTTGCAACGGTAATTTTTCCTGAAGAATGTCTAACGCTAAATTTCCGCAAAAATGAATAAATTTTTCTTTTGAGCAATTTTCAATAAGAAAATCTGAAAGTTCTTTTGCGTTTTTTTTCATTTTAAAAACACCGAAACCATATTTTCTTAATTGTAATTTGGTTTTTTTTCCGACGCAATAAATTTTATTATAATTTCTTGCAGCGAAATTTTCATGAGGTTTAAAACCATTTCTAAAAAATGACTCTACCCCATTTACACTTGTAAAAATTAATGAATTATTTCCCAAATGAAACGGCGAAATATCAAGAAGATTGATTTTAATAACCTCTAAAAAATGACTTGAAAATCCGCTTCCGAGGACATCAGAAACTTCTTTCTCATCAAGTATTTTTGTAAACAGAATATTCATTAAAAATAAATTATCAATAATTTCTATTATATAATAGTGTGGCGAATACTACTGAAGGTGCAGCTTAATTTCTTGCATCAATTCTCTTCCGCCGTCTTTTAAAATTTTATGAGCCAATTTCTCACCGAAATTATCGTGATCATTCCAGGTAAAAATCTCGTCGATTTCCATGCATCTTTTACCATCCAAAGAACATAGTCTGCCGATAAATCGAACTTCATTTTCGTCATTAATTTCTGCAAAAGCGCCAATTGGTGCAGTACAACCTCCTTCTAAAGTTTGCAAAAAATTTCTTTCAATATCGATACATATATGGGTTTTTCGATCGTTAACTTCTTTGAAAAGCTCTTTGATTTCATGGTCATCGGCTCTTGCACAAACTGCAACAACTCCTTGTGCGGGCGCAGAAATCATCATTGGAAGAAATTCATAATCAACAGATAATCCCATTCTCTCAATGGCTGCCAAAGAGAATAACGTAGCATCAAAATCCTGTTCTTCTAATTTCTGAAGGCGAGTTTGCACGTTTCCGCGAATATCACAAAACTCGGTTTCAGGAAAATGCTTTGCCCAAAACGCACGACGTCTTAAACTGCTGGTCGCAATTTTAAGTTCATGCAATTCTTTATTCTTAGAAGTCGATTTTCTTACTAAAACATCTTGCGGGAAATCGCGTTTTAAAACAGCAATAATCTCAATGTTTTCAGGGAGCTGAGTTGGGATGTCTTTCAAAGAATGAACGGCAATATCCACTTCATTATTCAATAAAGCAATATCTAAATCCTTTGTAAAAACTCCGGTAATCCCCATTGCATAAAGCGGTTCGGTAAGATTCTTATCTCCAGTTGAAACAATCGGAGTGATATCGGTTTTGTAATTGTTATTTTGCAAATTTCTTGCAACTTCTCTTGCCTGCCACAATGCGAGCGGCGAGTTTCTTGTACCTATTTTAATGCTTCTCATGGAACTCTTTATTTGGTTGTTCTACTAAAATCTCGTGCATTAATTTACTAATTTCTTCTGCTTTCCAAGGATTATCGATGATATATTTTGCGAAACGATTGGTAATTTTCTGAATCATTTTATCAGAAAGTTGCATGTCATCCACTTCTACATAGTTATGCTTCTTATGAATTTTATGCATTTCATTGCGCTCCATATTTTTTAACATCGCTTTGAAATGATGAATATTGGGAGCCAATTTTCTTTTCTTTTCCCATTCCAGAAAATCTTTGGTCATTTCTTTAATAATCTCCTCGGCTTTTGGGATTTCTTTTTGACGCTGCACCATCGTCTCATTGATATGAACAGACAGCTGATCGATATCCACTAAACTTACATTTTCGTTCTCCGTAACATTTTTCTCCACATTATTTGGAATAGAAAGATCGATGATTAAAGTTTCTTTCCCATTCGGAAAATGCGATTTATTAATAATCGGATGCTGGGCTCCAGTTGCGACAATCAAAATATCTGTTTTATTCAACTCATTTGTTAATTGGTCGAATTCGATATGAGGGATTTTATATTTTTCTGCAATCTTTTCTGCCTTTTCTGCAGTTCTGTTTGCTATTTTTACATTGGGTTTATACACATGTTTTACCAAATTCTCAACGGTATTTTGTCCGATTTCTCCAACCCCAAGAAGCAGAATGTTTTTATCAGAAATTTGGATTTGATTTTTCAAGATGTAATGAACCGCAGCATAAGAAACCGAAGCAGCTCCGTTAGAAATCCCTGTTTCGTTTTTAATTCTTTTCGAAATTTGAATGGCAGAATTGATGGATCTTTCTAAAAAAGGATTCGAATTTTTCTTTTCTTTTTTAAAACGGTGGTAGGCATTTTTGATTTGTCCTATGATTTCAAAATCACCAATAATCTGACTTTCTAAACCGGCAGCAACTCGAAAAAGATGGTTAAGTGCTTCTTCCCGTTTTAGAATATTAACATACTTCATGAAATCGGTGATGCTTACTCCAACTGTTTTGCAGTATAATTCGGCAATTAAAAGATAATTTTGGGTGGTGGTATAAATTTCGGTTCGGTTACAAGTAGAAACCACGAATGCATCACCCAAATTCATATTATGAATTTCGTTGACGAAATGTTTTACATTGTCATCGAAAAACGCAAATTTGCCCCGTATTTCTGCATCAGCTTTCTCAAAACTGACGCTTAGAACGGCGAAATTAGCGGTTTGATGAATGTTATTTTCCTTAATCATAGAGCAATCGCAAATTTAAGGTTTTAAATTGAATTGATGAAGGGTATCAAATATGAAGATTATCACCTTCAGTCAGAAAAACCATTCATTTTCTTTTAGAAATGAAATATTTTGGTAATTAAAAGGTTATCAAAGAATAATAAGGAAATTTTAATAAAAATTTAACCAAAATTAGGATCAATCTAATTTTTAGAACGGTTCTAAATTTATATCTTTGTCCACTATAAAAATTTAGCATAAAAATGGGGTTATTTGATATGTTCACGCAAGATATTGCGATTGATTTAGGAACTGCGAACACGTTAATTATACACAATAATAAAATTGTAGTAGATCAACCATCGATTGTAGCAATCGAGCGTTCGACAGGAAAACCAATTGCAGTTGGAGAGAAGGCAAAACACATGCAGGGGAAAACGCATGAAGATATAAAAACAATCAGACCTTTGAAAGATGGCGTAATCGCTGATTTTCACGCGTCTGAACACATGATAAAAGAGTTCATTAAGCAAATTCCCGGTATTAAAGGGAAGCTTTTTCAACCGACTTTAAAGATTGTTATTTGTATTCCGTCTGGCATTACCGAAGTTGAAAAACGTGCGGTAAGAGACTCTGCACAGAAAGTAAATGCAAAAGAAGTTCGTTTGATTTATGAACCAATGGCAGCAGCAATCGGTGTAGGAATCGATGTGCAAAAACCAGAGGGAAATATGATCATTGACATAGGCGGTGGTACAACTGAAATCGCTGTGGTTGCTCTTGGAGGAATCGTTTGCGACAAATCTGTGAAAATTGCTGGAGATGTATTTACCAATGATATCGCTTACTATTTAAGAACGCATCACAATTTATATATTGGTGAAAGAACTGCTGAAAGAATAAAAATCGAAGTAGGTTCTGCTGTGGAAGATCTTGATGTTGACATTGAAGATATTCCAGTTCAAGGACGTGATTTAATTACTGGTAAACCAAAAGAAATTATGGTGAACTATAAAGAAATCGCTCGCGCTTTGGATAAATCAATTGTTAGAATTGAAGATGCAGTAATGGAAACACTTTCATTAACTCCACCAGAATTGGCTGCTGATATCTACAAAACAGGAATTTACCTTGCAGGAGGAGGAGCTTTGTTAAGAGGTCTTGCAGACAGACTTCACAAGAAAACTGGACTTCCTGTTTTCGTAGCAGAAGATCCATTAAGAGCGGTTGTTCGAGGAACAGGGATTGCTTTGAAAAACATGGATAAATTCAACTTCTTAATTAAATAGGTAATCACTTTTTTACGAAACTAAACAGATGGGGTTTTTGCTGAGATTATTTTCGAAAAACGGCTTATTCGTTTTCTTTATATTTCTGCAACTCATAGCTATTGTATTGATTTTCAGTAGAAACTCGATGCAACAGTCGTGGATTGCGGGACAATCTGCTGCCTTTAATTCTTGGGTTTCTGGTTATATCGATGAAGGTGCTTCTTACCTAAAATTGAAACAAACCAATGATCAACTGGTCGCCCAAAATAAAAGTTTGATGAAACAGCTCTATGGCAAAGGACATGCAACGAATCCTGAATTTCGTAAAGTGCACGACACTATTGGAGGTGGACAAATCTATACTTTTGTTGATGGTGAAATCGTATTTAACAGCATCAATAGAAAAGATAATTACTTTACCATTAACCGTGGAAAGAGAGATGGTGTTATGCCTAAAATGGGCGTTATGGCCCCTCAGGGAATTGCAGGAATCGTCATCAATACAACTGACTCTTATTCGTTGGTACAATCAATTTTAAGTCAAAATAAAATTAAAATTAATGCGTCGCTCAAAAAATCCGGTTATTTCGGAACATTAACCTGGCGAGGCGATGACTCCCGAATTATGCATCTTTCTGATGTACCGAAATATGTTCCGCTTCAAGTTGGGGACACCATCGTAACCGACGGCAAATCTGCTATTTTCCCACAAGGTATTATGATCGGAAAAATTGCCGGTTATGAAGTAGATAATAAAACAGGCTTCTGGGATATCTCGGTAGAACTGAGTGAAAAGATGGGAAACCTCAGTAAAATATATGTGGTGAAAAATCTGAAAAAAGCAGAAGTCCGTAAAATTGAAGATACTTTGCAAGCGACTATAAAAAGAGAAAAATGATAAGTAGAACACTTTTTACAGATATCCTGATTATTGTTTTGCTCATCGCATTGCAAATTTTTGTGCTTAATCGTATCACCCTTTTTGGAAAATATACGCCGGTAATATATCCGGTATTCGTTATGTTTTATCCATTCTTTCGAAATAAATACCAGTTCCTGCTATTGAGTTTTATTTTGGGATTAGGGATTGATGCCTTTTTGTACACTTGGGGGATTAATGCTTTTGCCACCGTGATTATTGCCTATTTCAGAACCCTAATTTTCAGAACTTCTACCGATACTTCTACGGATTTTTTCTCTTTTCAGTCTTTGCAATGGTCGCAGTTTTTCCTGTTTATCTTTACGAGTATTTTTATTCATCAGACACTTGTTCAATATATTGAAATCTTTAAATTCAGTAGATTTTTCGATATCTTCTTAAATGTTTTGGCAACGAGTGCAATTTCATTTATCTTTATCATTATTTATGCTTTAGCATTTAAAATCAAACAAAAAGTCTGAAACCACAATTTTTAAAAATCTCCGTTCTCTTATCCATCATTGCAATAATCTTTATAGCAAGGCTTGCTTATTTGCAATTGTTTACAGACCGATATGCACTGAATGCTGCCAATACGTCCATTAAAACCGAATATATTATTCCACAACGCGGGGTAATATTTGACCGAAACGGAAAAATAATGGTGGGAAATCAGCCTTCTTATGAAATATCTTTTACTGCAGCATTATTAAAGCCAGACTTCGACACCATCGATTTTTGTAATTTGGTTAGAATTAGTAAAGCTGATTTCATTAAAAACATTAATTCCATTAAAAAGGAAAAATACTATTCAAAATTAACTCCCATGACTTTTATGAAAAATCTAAGTCGGGAAGATATTGCCAGAATACAAGAAATCATTTTTAAATATCCCGCATTCAGTATTGTCTCTCGACCTCAACGACAATATGAAGTTTCAACTTCCGGAAATCTTCTAGGCTATACAAATGAAGTTAATGAAAGGGAATTAAAAAAAGACTCTGTTTATTATCTTCCAGGAGATTTCATTGGGAAAACAGGAATTGAAAAATCTTACGAAAATGAACTTCGTGGCGTAAAGGGTGTTCAGTATATTCAAAAAGATATTCGCTTACGGAATATTGGTTCTTATAAAAATGGAGCGTTAGACAAAGAAGTCGTTACAGGTAAAGACATCAAGCTGACGATTGATTATGATCTACAGCGCATGGCAGAAGAAATGCTCGTCAACAAACAAGGTGCGATTGTAGCGATTGACCCAACTAATGGAGAAATTTTGGCACTAGCAACCGGTCCAGATATTGATCCAAATCTTTTTTCAGGTCCCGAAAAAACAAGAAACCTCTATCGCCTACAAATAGATACGGTTTATAACAATCGCCCTACTTTTGACCGATCTCTTCAGGCAGCTTATCCGCCAGGCTCTACTTTTAAATTACTTACTGCTGCTGCTGCGATGCAAATGGGAGTGATGGATGAAAATACTGTTTTCCCTTGTGGCGGTGGATTTAACTATCGAGGCTTACGTGTAAAAGGGCACGGTGGGGCAGATCCATTAATCCCAGCCATCCAAGTGTCAAGTAACTGTTATTTTTCTTACGCTTTTATTGCCATTATGAATAAATATCCTGGCGATCCAACACGTGGAGTGAATGAGTGGAAAAAAATCATGAGCAGTTTCGGGGTTGGCGAATTTCTCAATAATGATTTAGCAGTAGGATCTAAAGGAAGAATTCCGACCGGTGAGTTTTATGAAAAAAGAAGTGGCGGCAAAAAAGACTGGTCTTCTGCTTATACCATGAACGGTTCTATTTTTAATGGAATGGGGCAGGGTGATGTTTTGTTAACTCCTTTACAAATGGCTAATGCTGTAGCAGCAATCGTTAATCGAGGTTGGTATTTCACACCCCATATTGTAAAATCAATTGATGGGAAACCTAATCCAGATCCAAGATTTAAAGTAAAACATAAAACCTTGGTGGATCCGAAATATTTCGACCCTATTATTAAAGGAATGGAAGCTGTAGTTCTAAACGGAACGGCAAGAAGTTTAAAATCCAATGATTTTACCATGTTGGCGAAAACAGGAACAGCACAGGTTCCGCAAGGAAAAGACAATTCAATCTTTGTTTTAGCGGCACCAGCAGATCATCCGAAAATTGTAATTGCAGCTGTTATGGAACATGCTGGTTTTGGAGCAACTTGGGCAGGACCTGCGGCAGCAGTTATTGCAGAAAAATATTTGACAGGAGATTTGAAACGGGAACATCTGTATCAAAAATTAGTTAATGCGAGTTTTATGCCTGAGTATAAAAGGCAGTGGGATGTAGAGCTTAAAAGAAAGGGACTTTATAAAGAACCCAATAAAGACTCCGTAAATCTTAAAAGTATTGAAAATCGTTTGCGAACCACAAAAGATGATGAACAGAAAAAGCAACTTCTTTATAAGAAAGATTCTATTTTAAATAAATTAAAAAATAGCGCAAAAAGATGAAGTGGACACAAGGTATTGACAAATTAGGACTTTCTCTCTATTTCGTGCTGTGTGCTTTTGCTGTTGCAAATATCTATAGCGTGGAACCATCTAGTGGAACGAGACAAGCAGTTTGGTTTGGCGTTTCTATTTTCGTTGGTCTCATTATCTTTATGATGAGGGCTAAATTCTTTGAAAATACTTCGGGGATTATTTATATTGGCAGTGTACTTTTACTCCTTGGCTTGTTCCCGTTCGGTAAAGAAATTCTTGGACAAAAAAACTGGTATAAATTCGGAGCTGTCAGTTTACAGCCAGTAGAATTCGCCAAAATCGGAACTGCTTTAATGCTGGCGAATTATGTCTCTGGTCCCGATTTTAATTTAAAATATAAAAAATCACTCTGGACTTCATTAGCGATTATCGGAGTTCCTGGTGTAATTGTGTTAGCAATTCCAGATGTTGGTTCGCTACTTGTTTTCATAGCATTTTTTATCGCCTTATTTCGGGAAGGAATGTCAGGATGGGTTTTCGGTGTTGGATTAATTTTCGCCAGCGTTTTTCTAGTTGCACTCGCAATTGATCCAATTTATATTGTGGCTGCGATTGTTGTAATAGCGGCAATTGCTCTGTTTCTAAACTCCCAAAAAATTCATTGGAATGTTGTGTCTGTAGCAGCGATAATTGGTGGCGTCGGGATTCTTTGCGGATTAGCTTATGGCGCTCCCACAATTTTAGAGAAACTTCCCAAACACCAAAGAGAAAGAATAGAAGTTTTATACAAAGGCGAAAGAGCCTTCCGAGATACTTCTGGCTATAACCTACTCTATTCAAAAACAGCAATAGGTTCTGGCGGTTTTTTTGGCAAAGGTTATCGAGAAGGTTCGGTAACTCAGGGAAAATTCGTTCCGGAGCAAAGTACAGATTATATTTTTTGTACCGTTGGTGAAGAATGGGGCTTTTTTGGAAGCACAATGCTCGTCATCATTTATTCTATTTTTATTGGACGGATTTATTATTTATCAGAAAAACAAAAATCAACTTTTAACAGAGTCTTTGGATATTGTTTTGCTTCAATATTGCTGATGCACTTTTCGATTAATTTAGGAATGGTAATGGGTCTTTTCCCGACGGTAGGAATCCCTCTCCCGTTCTTTAGTTATGGTGGGAGTTCATTGCTCGCATTTTCAATGATGACCTTTATCTTCTTTAAACTGAATTATACCGATCGTAATAGTTTGGTTTAAACAAACATTAGACATTAGTAAATTTTATCCATCTTTCAATTCGCGAATACTATTTTCGGTTTCTGTACATTAAGCTTTTTTAATAAGAAACGAGTACCATCAAATCTTTATTAGAGACAAGGAGTTTTCCATCGTGAAAGTTCTTGGGAACAATTCTTTGTTTTGTTCATACCCTATAAAACAACCTCCTTAACAGAAATTCAAGATAAAAAGGCTGTCATTCTAGCCCCGATGGAAACGGCATCCCGCGAATTCGCGACTGCGATGAGTGGATACAGTTGACAGCAGGTCAGGATTTAATAAGAAACTGATCCGCTCTTAGTTGCTCTTGAATATAACGCCTAGTTTTAAACACAAAAAACCACCTAAGCAGGTGGTTTTTCTTAAGATATCAATTATCTATTTTTAATTATTTGCGATGTTACTATTGAAACCATCTTGTGATAATACTCTTTTAGCAAATCTGAATTTAGGTCCCCAATAGGAATCATCAAGAGAAGAAATCATTACTCCTTTGGAAGTTGCGGCGTGAATGAATTTTACTTCTCCATCTTCTGTTACATTTTCCACAATTCCTACATGTGAGATTCTACCTTTGCCATGTGAAAAAAATACTAAATCGCCTTTTTGAAGGTTATCTTTTTCTACTTTTTCTCCTTCCTGTGCTTGGGAAGCTGCTACTCTAGGCAAGCTCATTCCTGCTGTTGCACCGAAAACTGATAAAACGAACGCTGAACAGTCGATGCCTTTTCTGGTCATTCCACCATATCTATAAGGAGTTCCTAAATAGGTTTCTGCCTCAGCTAGAATATTATCTATTTTTTGTGAGAAACGAACTGCTTTTGCGATTTCTTCATTCTTAACAATCATTTCTAAACTTTTGGCTGCTGCCAATTGTTCATCCTTGAAACTGCCTAATAATTGTTCTTTTGCTACTGTAAGTTTCTTATTGTCTATCGACGCTAATTTGGCATTCGATTTGTATTCATTAGCGTAAGTCGCTGGTGTTGAAACTACATAATTGGTTACACAAGACTGCATTGATAATGTAGTGAACACAGCAGCACAATAAAACAAAATCCTTTTCTTCATATATATTTGATTACCTGTGTTAAAACTTATTATTTGTTTTTTAAAGCATTACAAAAGTAGGTATTCGAGCAAAACCGAGGGTGAAAACACCCTATTTGGACAGCCTCTTTAACACATTTTAACATTATTTTTACTAATGTTAAAAGAATATTCGTCGCAATCCCTTTATTTAAGGGGTTGCGATTTTATTTATATTATGATTCATTAACATTTATGCGTTTAGTCTATTGACTTTATTGTGTTTTTCTATAAAAGGAAAAAGCAATTTCTTAAACAAGAAAAAGCCCTAATAATAGGGCTTTACAGTTGATATTAATCTAATTTTATTTTGTAAACAAAAGTTCTCTGTATTTGGTTAAAGGCCATAACTCGTCATCAACCATCATTTCAAGTTCATCAGAGGAGTTCCTAATTTTAGCAAAAAATGGAATCACTTCTTCACAAAAAGACTCTGCCATTTCGCGAGAATTATT
Organism: Kaistella sp.; assembly: GCF_049588135.1. Taxonomy (GTDB): domain Bacteria; phylum Bacteroidota; class Bacteroidia; order Flavobacteriales; family Weeksellaceae; genus Kaistella. Next base: position 19,639 of record NZ_JBAVFG010000113.1, read on the forward strand.
TTTTGATTTTGCATTATCAATAGCGGTAAGAAGATTCTCTACTTCAATTTTAATAACGCTTACATGCCCTGAAATATCCCTAATTAAACTCATTTGCTCTTTAGCTAACGTTTGATATTCAGCATCACCGAAGATTTCTTTTAAGCCTCTCACGTTTTCAATGAGACGGTTCTGATATTTAAGAGCACAAGGAATAATATGGTTTCTGGCAATATCAGCAATCACTCTTGCTTCAATAGCAATTACTGTAGAATATTTTTCTAATTTAATTTCGTTTCTTGCCTCCATTTCACGGTGGGTGTAAATGCCAAGCTCTTCGAACAATTCAATAAATTTAGGATCTAACTCTCTACTCAAAGCTTGTGGAGTTGTTTTTAAATTGTTCAATCCTCTTTCTGCAGCTTCAGCCGCCCACTCTTCTGAATAACCATCCCCTTCAAACATAATATTCTTAGCAGCTTTAATATATTCTCTTAATACATTAAAAATTGCTTCATCTTTTTTCAAACCTTCTTCTACCAAAGCATCAACTTCTATTTTGAAGGTTTTAAACTGTTTGGCTGCGATGGCATTCATCACCGTCATTACTTCTGCACAATTCGCAGAGGAGCCAACTGCTCTGATCTCAAATTTATTTCCTGTAAACGCAAATGGGGAAGTTCTGTTTCTATCGGTATTGTCTAATAAAATATTTGGAATTTTACCAACTACATTTAATTTAAGATCTGTCTTTTCTTCTGGAGAGAGTTTTCCATCTTTTACTTTTTCAAGTTCCTCCAAAACACCAAATAACTGCGAACCGATAAAAGCAGAGATAATCGCAGGTGGCGCTTCATTTGCACCCAATCGATGATCGTTACCCGCTGAAGCAATACTCACTCTTAATAAATCTGCATAATCATGCACCGCTTTTAGCGTGTTCACGAAGAAGGTTAAAAATTGCAAATTCTTTTTAGGATTCTTTCCTGGACTTAAAAGATTCTCACCAGTATCTGTTGCCAAACTCCAGTTATTATGTTTTCCACTTCCGTTCACTCCAGCAAATGGTTTTTCGTGGAATAAAATATGAAAATGGTGTTTGTGCGCAACTCTCGCCATTAAATCCATTAATAATGAATTGTGGTCAACCGCAACATTGACCTCTTCAAACATCGGAGCTAATTCAAACTGATTCGGAGCGACTTCGTTATGGCGAGTCGTTACCGGAATTCCTAATTGAATCGCTTTGATTTCTAATTCTTTCATGAAATTCATTACTCGTGTCGGAATCGACCCAAAGTAATGGTCATCTAACTGTTGACCTTTTGCCGGAGAATGTCCCAAAAGTGTTTTCCCAGTAATTACTAAATCTGGTCTTGATTGATACAACGCAGAATCTACTAAAAAATATTCTTGCTCCCAACCTAAAGTCGGAATTACTTTGGTTACATTTTTGTCAAAATAAGAGCGACAAATATCTGTTGCAGCTTCATCTACCGCATGCAACGCCCTAAGCAAAGGTGCTTTGTAATCTAAAGTCTCCCCAGTATAAGATATAAAAATTGAAGGAATACATAAAGTAGTTCCCATAATAAACGCAGGAGAAGTAGGATCCCAAGCCGTATAACCACGAGCTTCAAAAGTGTTTCTAATACCTCCGTTCGGAAATGAAGAAGCATCCGGTTCCTGCTGAATCAACATTCCACCAGCAAACCTTTCAATAGCACGATCGCTTTCGAAAGGAGTGAAAAACGAATCATGTTTTTCTGCAGTAGATCCCGTGAGTGGCTGAAACCAATGCGTATAATGAGTAACTCCTTTGCTTAAAGACCAATCTTTCATGGCTATTGCAATTTGATCCGCAACATCTCGCTGAATTTTCACTCCGCTTTTAATTGCATTCTGAATGGAGGTAAAAGCCTCTTTCGTCAAATACTCTCTCATGGTTTCCTCTGAGAAAACGTTTTCACAAAAAAGTGAAGATAATTTTGCAGGAACTTCCACTGCATTGTCTTTTCTATAATCTTTCTGAGAAAGCAACTCTAGCGCTTTAAATCTTAAATTTGACATTTGGGTTGTTTTTTATGGGGTAAAAATACAAAAAATATGAAAACAAAATCAGTTTACCTCTAAATTTATAGGGTCATCTGAAAATAAACATTTTTAATCAAGTAAATTCTCTTTAACTAAAATTAATATTATACCATCAAATAAAACATTAAACAGAATAAAGATTGATATGTATTCAGAATATTCAGTTTCCGACAGAAAAAACCCAAGGAACTGATTGCATCTCATCATTAACAAATTATTAATAATTAACAGAATCTACTAGCCAACCAATAAATTAGAAGTAAATTCCTTATATTTGTATGAAATTTTACACTATGGTAAATTCAAGAGCAAGAGAAACCACTGAAGCAATCGAAAGACTTTATGTTTCTATGCGTCACTTATTCTATCGCGGTTTTTTCAAACCTGCCGGGATTTCCGGAGAAAGCCTTCGGTCATTACTTATGACAATCAACCCAGAAATCTATGGAACGATGGGTGTTCCTAACAAAATAGAACTAGACGGACTCCTTTATGTTTTAGATAGACTTCCAGAAGGAATTGAGGAATGCTCGTTCATTCACCTTACTTCTGACGAAGGTTTTGACAAAGGAAGCTTCGAAGTTATTGTTCCGAAGAAAAGAAGAAGAAACTGTTATCGTATCGACGAACACCAAATGAATATCGAAGTTCTTTTGGGTCGTTCTGAAATCTATGACATCCTCACTCACCTCACTTTCCTTTATATTGAAGCAGACAAAATTCGCAAACTCGCCTTTCTTTCTGAACGAAGCGATAAACCAAGCAGAGCCTGGAAAATTATCGAACAAGTTGCAATAGGCAATGAGAAATTGAGCAGAAAAGAAAAAGAAGTTGCTTTAATTCATCTTTCTTCATTACTAGGAAGAACTTTCGATGAAACTTTAAATGCTTATAATAACTTTGGTGATGATAAAAACCCAGATCGTCTTTTCAAAATCATCTATCATTTAGGAAACGAAAGCTTTAACGATTATAAACAAATCAGAGAAAGAGAAGTTCATTTCTCGGCCATTCTTAGAGAAAGAGTTGGTCACCATTTCTTTGGCGAAAAATGGGCGAATAAAGTAAAGCAGGTTTTAGCAGAAAATAATTTACAAATGAGACCCCTGCATATTATTTCAGCCAATATGCATTCCGTGAAGAATATGCTTTTTGCAAATGATTCTATCGGAAAAAAAGCGACCAAAAATGTAGATTACAAAATGTACGAAGAAATTTCTAACAAGAAAGCCTTGCAAGAAAAAGTACTCGCACATTCCCAAGAAGCAGGTTTGATTTATATTCATGACCAAAGCGGAAGCAATATCGATGTTCAGATTATCGATTTATCAAAAATAGATCTGAAAAACACCCCTTTCGCAGATCTGAAATATTCGGGAGACGATGTGATTATGGTTTTCGATTATGCATTTGGTGAACAAGCATACGAAGTAATGGACGAACTTCTGCGCCCTTATGACTATAACGGCGAAATCTACACGATGAAGGTGAAATCTATTTCAGTTATGGGTAAAGCCGGAATTTTACAAGGCGAGAAAGGAGACATTATGATTCCTACTTCTCATGTATTTGAAGGAACCGCAGATAATTATCCATTCGAAAATGCTTTGAAATTAGAAGATTTTAAAGATGATGAACTAAAAGCTTTCGAAGGCGGAATGGTTACCGTTTTGGGAACTTCGCTTCAGAATAAAGATATTTTGAGATATTTCATGGATACTTCCTGGAAAGCAATCGGCTTGGAAATGGAAGGCGCGCATTACCAAAAAGCAATTCAGGTGGCATCGAAAATTCGTCATCATATTTCGGAAGATTTATTTGTAATGTACGCTTATTATGCTTCTGATAACCCTTTGGAAACAGGCTCTACGCTTTCTTCCGGCGGATTAGGATTAACTGGAGTGAAGCCAACTTATTTGATTACTTTAAGAATTTTAGAGAAAATTTTGGGAAGCGGAAATAGCAAAAAATAGAATCGTTCACAGTTTGGATTTCATGTTCCTAAATCGTATTTCATTAACTTTGAAAGTATAAACGAAAATAGAATGGCAACAATTGAAATTAAAAACAAATTAAGTAAAGATAAAATGAAAATGGTGGTCGATGTCCTTAAGGCATTGAGAATTACAGCAATTATCAATGAGCCTAAAGACGACACCAAAATGACGAAGAAAGAATTTATTGAAAAAGCAAGGAAATAAAAATTTCCGCTTCCTAGCAGTCTCAAATTTTAGGATGATGTTTAATGTAGAATTTTCCGAAAATTTTTAATTCACAAAATTTTCTCGATTAACTATAAATTTTGTTTACAATTCACCCTTTCAATTTTTAAGTATTGAAAGGGTTTTTTTATTAAAGAACATTTTGATACGATCAAATGATACTATCTGAGATAAAAAAACCACGGTTTATCAATTGATTTAAAAGTTTCTTTTTAAAAATTCTTATCTTTCGGTTTTTAAAAATAAAAAACATCATGAACAAAGGATTTTTCATTATTCTTACTTTATTTTTCGGATTACTATCTGCGCAAAAAAATGCTTACTATCAGCAATATGCCAAATACAAAATGGATATTGATGTGGATGCGAAAAACTTCACTTACAACGGAAATCAAACTTTAACCTATACCAACAATTCACCTGATGAATTAAATGTGGTTTATTTTCACTTATACTGGAACGCCTTTAAAGCAGGTTCGATGATGGATCAAAGAATTGCAGGTCAAGGAAAAAATGGCGATTCTCGTTTACAAACCAACGGGATTTCTCGATTGGCTTCCATTCCGAAAGAGGAAGAAGGCGCACAAAATATTCACTGGATTAAGCAAAATGGAAAGGACTTGAAATTTGAGATTCAAGAAACCATTATGAAAGTCTATCTAAACTCACCTATCAAACCCAATTCTTCAACCACCTTTACGATGGAATGGGATGCAGTAATCCCGATGCAAATTCGCCGTGCAGGAAGAAATAACCGAGAAGGAATCGATATGACGATTACCCAGTGGTATCCGAAAATTGCAGAATACGATTATGACGGCTGGGCAACTTTTGATTATATCGGAAGAGAATTTCACGCTCCGTTTTCTGATTTTGAAGTCAACATTAAAATCGATAAAGATTATGTGATTGGCGCTGGAGGAACTTTAGAAAACCAATTAGATGTAAAAGGTTATGATTCAAAAGCCATTATCAAGGCTGATAAAAACAACAAAGCAACCTGGAAATGGACTGCCAAAAATTTATTAGATTTCGCTTGGGCTGCAGATCGTGATTATACGGTAGATTCATTCGTGATTTTAGATGGGCCGAAAGTTTATTTCGTTTATCAAAAATCAGAGAAAACTAAATATTGGTCTGAAGCAAAACCTTATGTGACGAAATTTTTCCAAATCATGAATGCAACTTATGGAAGGTACGTTTACCCATCATATTCCTTTATCCAAGGTGGCGATGGCGGAATGGAATACGGAATGTGTACCATGATTTTGGGTGAAGCTACAAGCTTACAAGGTCTGGTTGGATTAATGGTTCACGAAGGTGGGCATTCTTGGAACCAACAAATAATGGCGTACAATGAAAGTGTTCGTCCTTGGATGGATGAAGGATTTACCAGCTATTACGATGATTCCATCATGTATCAATTATTCCCGCCAAAAACACCGCAGGCAAATCCATTTACGGGAACTCTAGACCGCTACAGAAGTTTTGTAAAAAAAGGAATTGAAGAACCTGCCGTTTGGTTAGGGGATCATCATGATAATGGAAATGCATACTCCTTCGCAACTTACGTAAAAGGAGAACTTTTTCTTGTTCAGCTTGGTTATATCATGGGAGAGCAAAATTTAGCTTTGGTGATGAAAGAGTTTTATAATGAGTGGAACATGAAACACCCAACCGACAGAGACTTTATGCATATCGCACAGAAAGTTTCGGGAATGGATTTAAAGTGGTTTCTGAATTACTGGATCAACACCACCAAAACCATTGATTACGGAATTAAAGAAGTGAAATACAACGAATATTCTACGACCATTACTTTAGAAAACAGAGGAACTATTCCCATGCCTATTGACTTCTCTATTTTAACAACCGATAAAAAGGTGGTTAATTTCCAGATTCCTTTAAATATGACTCATACCTGGAAAACCAAAGATATTTACGGTGATTTCAAAACTGAAGCTTATTGGCCTTGGACCCAGAAGGATTACACCTTCACAATTCCTTATAATAAATCACAAATTTCTGCTTTGGGAATTGATTTCTCGCAAAGATTAGCAGATGTGAATCTGGAAGATAATTTTGTGGAAGTAACGAAAGAAGAACCAAGTAAAAAATAATCCCGATAGTCCCGAAAGCTTTCAGGACTGTCGGAAGAACCAAGTTCAAGGATTAGAGAAAATTAATTATTTTATGAATTCTATCATCATCAATATCGGAAATACCAATATTCGCTTCGGCTTGTTCGATGGCGATAACTGCCATATTTCCTGGATTCTAAATACGAAACCTTACAGAACGAGCGACGAATTGCAAATGCAGTTTATGATGATGTATCAAACTCATAACATCGATGCTCGCCAAATCGACAAAGTGATTATCGGTTCTGTGGTTCCTCAGTTAACTCACGATGTTACCAGAGCGATTCAGAAAATTCACGGTAAAAAACCAATCGTTGTTGACCGAACAACCGCTTCCGATGTTCAGCCAAAATCGAAACAAATGGGAACGGATATTTACGCCAATCTGGTTGCCGCACACCATCTTTATCCAGCAGATAAAAAGAAAATTATTTTCGATTTCGGAACAGCTTTAACGGCGAGTTGTATTAATGAAAGCGGAGAAACCCTTGGAGTAATTATCGCCCCAGGAATTATTACCGCTCTGAATTCATTAATTCACGACACCGCACAATTACCCGAAATTGAATTGGTAAAACCGAAATCTGTTTTGGGTTTAGACACCGTTTCTTGTATGCAAAGTGGAATGGTTTATGGCTATTTAGGAATGGTCGAAGGATTTGTAGACCGTATTAATGACGAAGTTAAAGACGAGTGTTTCGTGATTGCAACTGGTGGAGTCTCTCACGTTTATAAACCTTTAACAGAGAAAATTCAGATTGCCGATCGGCTGCATACTTTGAAAGGATTGTATTATTTGGGGAAAGATTTGGGGTGATCGTGAATGGTGAACCAACGGAAATTCACTCAAAGCAATTCACTTCCGAAGGAAAATTCGCTATCTTTTCGATTTAAAAAACTCCTTCACAATCACCGAACATTCATGTTCCATTACTCCCGTAACGATTTCCGTTTTCGGATGCAACTGTAAATGCTTGTTGATAAAACCACGTTGTTCATCTCTTGCACCAATCACAACTTTTGAAATCTGAGACCAACTTAAAGCTCCAGCACACATTACACAAGGCTCCATAGTAACATACATTGTACAGTTTTGTAAATATTTTCCGCCAAGATAATTTGCCGCCGAGGTAATTGCCTGCATTTCTGCATGAGCCGTAACATCATTTAAAGTCTCGGTCAAATTATGCGATTTGGCTAGAATTCTTTCATTTGAAACGATGACGCAACCGATTGGTACTTCTTCCTTTTCTAATGCCAGTTGCGCTTCTTGGAGCGCCATTTTCATGTAATATTCGTCGGTAAACATAATTGGGTACTATTTAATTAAAGACTAATCGATGCAATTTCGGAGATTTATCAAACAGAAAAGGCTCAGTGCAAAACTAAGCCCTATTCTAATTTATTTCAGTGTTTAGAAACGATAACCAATTCCCAACATTCCTTTTCCGGCGATTGGGGAGTCATATTTTTTATCCATTCCAAATCTCCTTGCAACTCCCATACTTGCTTCAAAAATAATATTATTTCTAGCAACCCATTTTCCACCAAATCCTACACCAACTCCTATCGTGGTGTTTTTGTCTTCATTAAGAGTAGAATAACTATAGCCTGGTCCATAATAAGGTTGATAATAAGAGTCCTTGGTCATCGTTATTGGAACAAAACCCTCTACAAAAAATCCAGAAGCATAGTTTTTACCAAAATACATTCTGTAATAAGGTGAAATTTGCGAAAAACCACTATTCTCATTTTCGTTAGTATTTCCCAGATAGAACATTCCATTAATCCCAACTCCAGAATTTTTGCTGAGCAATCTTTCATAAGAAACATTTAGTAGTGGTGCGGCAATCAGTTCAATCGGGCTCAGCATAATGTCATTTTGCCTATTGGGTGTTTCGGTTTCTTGAGCATTAAGGCTAATGCTTCCCAACAATGCAATAAGTAATAGTTTTCTCATATATTTTTTATTAAATTTAAAATTAAAATGCATACAAAATCGATGTTCCACTAAATTTATTTTTTTACTCGAAATTCATTGATAAGGGCAATCGAAACCTATATCGGGCTGCTGTTCCTTTAATGAAAGCTGGAGAAAATTTTTCTGGTAAAAGATAAAGCGCAATTTCAGCTTGTTTATTAAAGATAAAATTATCCCCTTCTGCAGTAACTGAACTTATTGAACCATCTTTTTCAACCACAAATAGCAATTCAGTCTTTATGGTTTTTTCACCTTTCAAAATAGCATCTGAATAAAATAAATCGAGGATTTGCTTTCTCATTAATTCGAATCCACCTGGATATCTGGCATCTTCAGTCAGATTGGATTTTTGTGCTTTTTCTATTAAAAGTGGCTGCTGATTCTTGATTTGAAACTGGCTTAAATCTTCTCTGATTTTTATTTTTACTAAAGCATTCACCAAAGCAATATTCTGAATACTGTCTAGCTTCATCATAAATTGCTGAAAATCTGCTTTAACTGCAATTTTATCAGCATCATTTGCTTGATTATCAAATTTATTTTTGAATTCCTTGTTTAACATAAAACGCTGATAATCAAAAAAACTTTTCACCTCTTTAAACTCTTGATTTTGTTGAGCGAAAGAAAAAGAGAAGACTAACAAAGAAACCAGGCTTAGAAAATTTTTGAACACCATAATCGTATTTGTCCGTAAAAATAATTAAAAAAACTGACAACATTGAAAATATATCGAGAAAGAGAAACAAAGAGCGCAGGTACTGTGATTTTATAAAAAAAGTCCCGCTCATTGCTGAACGGGACTTTTATATCATTGCGTGTAGATTTATTCTGCACTTGTTTCCTCTGCTGCTGGAGCTTCTGCTTCTGCAGTTTCTTCTTCATCTTCGTCGTCAATTGCCGCACCACCTTTTGCTGCAGTTCTAGACATCTTAACAGCTACTACTACTGCATTTGCTGGATGCATGAAAGAGAATCCTTCTACTTTGATATCACCAACATAAAGTTTGTTACCAATTTTCAATGGGGTAACATCTACTACGATTTCGTCTGGCAAGTTTCCTGGGATTGCTTTCACTTTCAGTTTTCTGAAAGATTGTCTCATTGCACCACCGGCAACAACCCCTTTTGAACGTCCTATAAGTCTTACTGGAACTTCCATCACTACAGGCTTATCGTCTGACAACTGATAGAAATCAGCATGCAAGATTTTGTCTGTTAATGGGTGGAATTGGATGTCCTGAAGTACGGCAGGAATGGTTTTTCCGTCAACCTCAATAGATACCGTGTGTGCTTCAGGAGTATAAACCAAACCTTTGAAAGATTTTTCTTCTGCAGAAAAATTTAAAGTTTCGGCACCTCCGTAAACAACACAAGGAACTAATTCAGCATCACGTAAGGCTTTAGTAGACTTCTTGCCTACGCTTTCTCTTTTTGTACCTTGAATTGTAATTGATTTCATTATAATATATTATATAAATTTTAAGGTTGCAAAGATATCATTATTTTTTTAAATAATAAATTTATCGCTAATTGATTTGTGCTGATGAACCATTTTCATCACATCTGCAAAGAGTTCAGCACAAGATAAAACTTTAATCTTTGATGATAATTCTGTTTTAATAGGAATGGTATCGGTAACAATAACTTCTGATAGTTTGGAATTCTCGATATTTTCATACGCTTTTCCCGAAAGAACGCCGTGTGTTGCTATCGCCCGAACACTTTTTGCTCCATTAGCCATTAAGATTTCTGCAGCTTTACAAAGGGTTCCTGCAGTATCGATCATATCATCAATAAGAACTACGTTTCTTCCTTCTACATGACCAATTAAAAACATTTCTTCGACAACATTCGCTTTTTTCCTTTCTTTATAAGCGATTACAACTTCGGCACCGAGGTGACTTGCATAATTCTTCGCTCTTTTCGCTCCACCCATATCCGGTGAAGCAATGGTAAGATCCTCTAAATCAAGCTGCTTAATGTAATCAATAAAAATAGTAGAAGCATATAAATGATCTACTGGAATTTCAAAAAATCCCTGAATTTGATCTGCATGCAAATCCATTGTCATGATTCTCGTTGCTCCTGCTGCGGTGAGAAGATTTGCCACTAACTTTGCTCCGATTGGTGCTCTTGGCTGGTCTTTACGATCCTGTCTTGCCAAACCATAGTAAGGTAAAACTACGGTAATACTTTTTGCAGAAGCTCTTTTTGAAGCATCAATCATGAGCAATAACTCAAGAAGATTATCTGCTGGTGGGAAAGTAGATCCAATTAAAAAAACCCGTCCACCACGAACAGATTCATCCAATACGGGCTCAAATTCCCCATCACTAAATTCCTGGAAATTAATTTTCCCCATTTCTTGCCCATAAAATTGAGCAATTTTTTCCGCCAAAACCTTACTTGTTCTGGTAGAGAATAAATAACTTGCCTGATCAGCCATTTTTACTTTTTTTTAGATGTGCAAATTTAAAAAAAATAAAACCACTCGAAGAATTCAAGTGGTTTTAAGTTTAATGATTTTTATTAATAACAATTATGGGAAAGTTACTCCTTGATAATTATTGATATTAACCATTGGTAATGTTGATTTATACTTTTGGTTAATTACTCTCAAAAATTCATTGGCAACAATTGCATATCCCCTTCCGGTAAGGTGAACGCCATCAAGAGAGAAAGTTCCACCTGTAACAAATTTTGCAGTATATTTCACGCCATCAAACTGAATTCCTGATACGCTGTTCAATTCAACCATTTTCGCATTCGCATCTACGAAAGCCAATCCATAGCTTGCTGCGAGTGATTTTATAGAAGCATTATATGCATCAACAGCATTTTTTACATTTGCTGCTTCTGCGACTGTTAAAACATGTTGATTTTCTAAAGGATATGAGATACCATAAACATTGATTGTTGAAGGTGCTCCTGGTACAGTAGAACCAATTACTGATTTCGAAGTCAACAAAATATAATCACCTGCGGTACTTTGTCTTGCTTGACCATAAATTTGCCCAAAAGCTGTTGCAGTCGCTAGTCCTAATGATGGGGTTAATGCAGCGGTAAGTTGTGCTGACAAATTAGTTAAAGACACATCTTTTATTAAAACTGGGTTTGCAGCGGTAGCAGAAAGTAAATTAATTCTGTTTCCTTCGCCGAAAGCAGTTAATGCTTGTTTCAACGGTCCATATAAACTGGTATTTAATGCACTAAGATTTGCACCTAAAGCAGCTGGTGTTAGCGGATTATAAGGAACTGTAGTGAAATAAGGAATCGAAGTAACATAAGGAATGTTTGCAATTACCCCTTTGGTCGCTCCAGAAACTTTAAGCGTTTCTAAAATAGTTTGAATTGAGCCTGCAACAACGGCAGGATCCGAGATATCATTAGCACCATAAGTTGTCGGGTCTACATTTCCCTTTTGATCGGTACCCATTCCACCACTTGTAGCATAACTTAGCACGTCGTTATTACCAATCCATAGCGAATAAAAAGTTGGTTTTTGAGCAATAGCATCATCCAACACTCTTGAAGTTGCGCTAGAAGAGAATCTCACATAATATGGATTTGCTTGCCCTGTAGCTACTCCTGCAATATTACCATATCCAGGAGCAATAAGGTGAAACGATTTCGCACCTGGAACTCCCAAATTATTAAGTGAACCTGTAATTTTTGTGGCAACATTTGTAGTTGGAGTTGCATTTACATTCAAAATATCAGGAGCACCATTTGTAAATGATTTGATATACAATTTTGTAGCTTGTATCACATTGCTACCCAAGAGTAAACCTCCATTATTATCTGCCATCATTGGCTGTACAAAAGCTCCACCGCCTGCAAGTTGCATTTGTTGTGCAATGATACTTGGGTAAGATTCGTTTTGCCCATCAATATACAAAGCGTTGTCTCTGAAACCTGAAGTTAAGGAGTTCCCCAATGAAACATATTTCGTGAAATTTGCCTCTCCATTACTTACTTGAATACTGCTTACATCAGTATCAAAGTCTGTGTTACAACCTGCCATGGACAAAAGTGCCGCAACAGCAATCGTTGAAATTAGTATTTTTTTCATAATCTATTTATTCTTAAAATGCGTTATATGATAAACCTAAACCAAAGTAATATGCTTTAGCTTTAGCTTGTCCGTAGAAATTATAGTAAGCGTTTTTCACGTCTCTTGGCATCTGGAAGTTATAAGCTCCTGATAAATCAATCCCGAAACTGTTCCATTTGTAACCAATACCTCCAGTAACTACATTTGCATTGAAAGACGGAGTATCAGGAATAAAATGTTCATCAGTATAAGGTGATTCATCATGATAATACCCTAATCTTCCCGCAAACTTATCGGTAATCATATACTGCGTTCCAATTCTCCATGTTTGTGTATTGTGGAAGTCTTTAGGAGAAACCAAAACGGTAGGATCACTAGGCGGACCCACCTGTGCGTTTTCAAAATGGAGGGTTAACTTATTATACTGGCTCCAGCCTGCATAATTAAAGTCTCCTGATACCAACCACTTCGGTGTAATATTGTAAGTAACTCCAACCGTATATTCACTGACCAAAGGTAAAACAGCTTTAAATTTATCTTTACCGTTTGCATCTAAACCAATCGTTGGAAATAAGCTTGAAGAAACGTTAAAAGTAGCAACCCCTTCATCTGCTTTCATATCAACAGGCGATCGGTACGCAATACTCACATCTAACTTATCGGTGGGTTTTAAATAAAAACCTACACCAAATCCGGTTCCTGACGCTTTATCATCTTTAATATTCAAACTTCCATCTAGTTGCTTAACCGACTTATCCCAATCTACAGATCCTTTAGCATAAATAAAACTACCTCCTACGGAAGCCCACGGTGCTAATTTAAAAGAAACCATTGGTTGGAAATAGAATGCTTTTAATTCAATTTTCTGTACCATTTCACTACCTGCCCAATCTTTCCCCCAGTCGATTGTACTTCCGAATGGCGTACTGAAACTGAAACCTACCGAAACATTATCTACAATCTTATAGGCAACTGCCGCATAAATTGGCGTTCCCAAAGGATTATCTGTCTTGTAAGATTCCAAAGTTGAAAGATTTTGATATTCCACCTCTGAGTTGATTCCAAATCCACCCGCAGCGATACTTAATCTATTTGGAATAAAAGACATCCCAGCCGGATTGAAGAAAGTCACACTCGCATCTTCAGCATGTGCACTTGTGTGAGCCATTGCCAACTGCTTTACACCTTGTAAAGAAACTCTAAAGCCTCCGGCGTGAGCAAGAACCCCAGCCAACAATGCTGTTGTTAAAACTATTTTTTTCATAAGATCATTATTAATGTTCCAAATATAAAATTAATTTTTATACAAATGTTAATTATTCTTAATTTATTTTAAACAAAAGCTATTTTATGCCTAATGTTTAATTTTTATCGTGGTCTGTTAGAGGTGTAAAGTCTTTATTAATAGTATTTATTAAATTAATTTATTAAAAAGGATAGTTTCTGTTTAATTTAAATGAAATCAATAAAACCGAAATGAAATTTTATTTTTAAATTATATTATCTGCATGGTATTTTAATAAAGGTTAAATAATTCATAAAATACTGCCTTATTTATGTGTAATTAAAAAATCAACACTGTTAAATTCACTCTCATTGAAATATACAAAAATATTATAGTAAATTTGCAACAGATAACAAAAATATAAATATGAGTTGTGGATGTAAAACATCCGGCGATTCGTCCCATTCATGCGGAACAAAATCTGCGAATGGCTGTGGAAGTGTAGATACTTGCGGGAATAGCTATAAATTAAGTGTTTTCGATTGGCTCTCGAATATTAACAATCCATCTCAATCTCAAACAGATTTTGTGGAAGTAAGATTCAAGAACGATCGCAAATTTTTTTATAAAAACGTCAATAAATTACCGCTTCATATGGGAAGCGTCATCACAGTAGAATCTAGTCCGGGTCATGATATAGGTGTAGTAAGCCTTACAGGAGAATTGGTGAAAATTCAGATGAAAAAGAAAAATATCTCTGAAGAAAACCCTCTGAAAATTTACCGATTAGCCAACCAAAAAGACATTGAAGTTTGGCAGGATGCCAGAGGAAAAGAAGAAAGCGTAAAAATTCAGGCCAGAAAGATTGCTTATGCACTCAATCTTGAAATGAAAATCACCGATGTGGAATACCAGGGTGACGGCACGAAAGTTACGTTCTTTTATACGGCAGAAACCCGAGTGGATTTCCGGCAGTTAATCAAAGAATTCGCTTCATTGTTCAGAGCAAAAATCGACATGAAACAAATCGGTTTCCGACAAGAAGCTGCAAAAGTTGGAGGCATCGGCTCTTGCGGAAGAGAATTGTGTTGTTCTACTTGGTTAACCGATTTCCGATCCGTAAATACCAATGCCGCACGCTACCAACAACTGAGCATCAATCCTCAGAAATTGGCTGGACAATGTGGAAAACTAAAATGTTGTCTTAACTATGAGCTCGACAGCTATTTAGACGCATTAAGCGATTTCCCTCCTTCATCAACAACGATTGACACTGAGAAAGGAAAGGCTTTCTGTATTAAAATTGATGTTTTCAAAAAGAGAATGTGGTTTGCCTATGCAGATCATTCTATGGCATGGTACGACTTAGATGTTCAGGATGTCAAAAAAATGATTGCCAAAAATAAAAAAGGTGAAAAAGCACAACCTTTAGAAGATGTAAAAGTTCTTGATGTCCCGGTAAAATCAGTAGATCTTATTCAGGAAAATAATATGGATCGCTTCGAAAGAAGAAATAAAAATACAGGCAAAAATCAAAATAAAAGAAAACCGAACAACCAGCAAAAACCAGAGAACAAACCTGTAGCAAATCAAGGCGATAGAAGAAAGAGAATTTCTGAAAAGCCAAGTGACAAACCACTTGACAAATCTGCACAACCGAATGCGAAACCCCCTCAGCAAAAGCCAAAAAACTTTAAAAAGAAACCTCAACCAAAACGCGATGACAATGCATAAGATAATGGGTGCTTTTTTCGTTTTGTTTTTTCTTGCCAGTTGCCGCAAAGATTCAGAACAAGTGTTCATCAACAATCTCAACGGAAAATGGGGAGCAAAAGCCGAACAAAAATTTGACTTTAAAATAACGGATGCTCAAAATCCAAAAAATATTATATTTGTTGTAAGAAATAACAATGATTATCCTTATAGTAATATCAGGTTGATTGTCAATTTACTTGATGGGCAAACGAAAAAGAAAAGTACAGATACGCTCAATTATATTTTGGCAGAACCCAACGGTACATGGCTTGGAAAAGGTTTCGGCGACACCAAAGAAATTCTTTTTCAGTATAAATTAAATTATAAATTTCCGGCTAATGGTGATTATTCTATCGGAATTATTCAAGCGATGAGAAATAATAATCTTCCGGGAATTGAAGATATTGGCATAAAAATAGAAACGACACAACCGTAAAATTATTTATGGAAAACACACAAAACAAAGGAAGTAAACCACAGCAAAAATTTCCGCTCCCTCCAAAAAAGGCTAAGAATACTGGCTGGAAAAAATGGGTGAAATTTGTTTGGATTGCTTTAATTCTTCTCATTGTAGGAATCGCAGGATTATTTTTTGCGGTGTCACAAGGTTTTCTTGGTGACATGCCTGATGTGAAAGAACTCGAAAATCCAGATATTTATGTGGCTTCTGAAATTTATTCTTCGGATGGAAAAATGCTGGGTAAATTCGAAAAAGAAAAAACACAACCTATTACCTACAAGGAGTTACCACCCTATTTAATTTATGCGCTACAAGCAAAAGAAGATGAGCGATTCAAGGAGCATTCTGGAATTGATTTGCATTCAGTGGCGCGTGCGGTAGCCTTTGGTGGGAAAAGAGGTGGCGGTTCTACCATAACTCAGCAGTTGGCAAAACTATTATTTACAGGAACTGCATCCCAAAACAGCTTGCAAAGATCTTTTCAAAAATTAAAAGAGTGGGTTGTTGCTGTAAGTTTAGAAAAACGCTATACGAAAGAAGAAATCATTACTCTTTATTTCAACAAATTTGATTTTGTAAATAATGCCAATGGTATCGAAATGGCGTCGCGAATTTATTTTAATAAAAAAGCAAGTCAACTAACTTTACCGGAAGCGGCAATGTTTGTAGCAATGCTAGAAGCACCAGTAGCCAATAATCCGATGCGAAATCCGGAAAGAGCAAAACGCAGACGAGATGTGGTATTGGATCAAATGTTGAAAACAGGTTATCTCGATCAAGCAACGTATGAAAAAGCGGTCGCTACTCCTATTGTTGTAGATTTCCATCCCGTTAAATCTATTGATGAAGGTTACTCAGCTTATTATAAATATTATTTGAGAAAAGAAATTGAGGGTTATATAAAAGATTACGAAAAACAAACTGGCAAAACTTTAAATTTATTTAAAGATGGTTTGAAAATTTATACCACCTTGGACTCCAAAATGCAAACCTATGCTGAAGAAGCAATTAAAGAGCATTTAACCGATCTTCAAAGTAGATTTGACGCTGAACAAAGAGGGAGAAAACAAAGACCTTTTTATTTAATTAATGATGCTCAGATCAACTCCATCATGCTTAGTGCAATGAAGAGAACAGGAAGATACAAGCAATTAAAAAATGCAGGGGTGCCCGAAGATTCAATCATGCTTGATTTCAAAAAACCAATTAAAACTTCCAGATTTACCTGGAAAGGTGAGGAAGAAGTAGAAATGTCTCCCTGGGATTCTATCCGTTATCACAAACAAATTGCACAAGCCGGACTCATGTCAATGGTTCCAGGAACTGGCGAAATTAAAGCTTGGGTAGGTGGAATTAATTGGCAGCATTTTCAGTACGATCATATCAAACAAGGAAAAAGACAAGTAGGCTCAACCTTTAAGCCTTTCGTATATGCAACGGCAATTATGAAATTAGGAATGACTCCTTGTTCTACAGTTTCTAATGCAACTTATACTAAAGGAAACTGGACTGTCGCAGGCTCACCTGGAAACTTAACCTTGCGTGATGCACTTGCACATTCGAGAAACCCTGTTGCCGTTCGTCTAATAGAAATGACTGGTGTAAAAAGCGTTATTCAATTAGCCCGAGATCTAGGAGTAACCGAAGAAATCCCCAATAATTATCCTGTTGCTTTAGGCTCGTCTGATATTACAATTTACGAAATGCTGGGTGCATATTCCACTTTTGCTAATTACGGAAATTACATTAAACCAGAAATGATCTGGCGGATTGAAGATGCAAACGGAAGAGTAATTCAGGAAATAAAACCCGTGACCAAAGAAGTGATGAACGAATTGTATGCCTACACCATGATCGATCTGATGAAAGGTGTTGCCGCATTCGGAACAGCTTCTGGGGAATTGGGACGAAGAGGCATTTCAAAAAGCATAGAAATCGCAGCCAAAACTGGAACTACACAGAATAATTCCGATGGTTGGTTTATGGGGATAACCCCTAATCTTGCGACTGGTGTCTGGGTCGGGTGGGAAGACCGAGCAACACATTTCCGAGGAACGGGTGAAGGACAAGGTGCGAAAATGGCGCTACCGATTTGGGCGATTTATATGAAAAAAGTTTGGGCAGATAAAGAACTTGGGGTTTCTCCAGAAGATAAATTTGTAAAACCATCTAACTGGACCGGAAACTGTGGCGACCTCCAAGGAATTGGCGGATATGGAGATGATGGCGGGTTACAAACCATGGACGAAATAAAAAATCCGACCGTTGTAGAACCAACCAACACAACCAAAAAACCGCCTGCCAAAAAAGAAGATAATATCAACGAAAATATCAACAGCGGCGACAATATCGATTTTAACAAATAACATCAATCTATATAATAAATCGAAAACATCCTTTCAATCTTTTGGAAGGATGTTTTTTTTAACGAACTTTGAATCATGAATTTAGATCAAATAACCCAACAATATTTAGCACTTTTTCCTGGTGACCTTTCTGGAAACCCGATGCAAAGACAAACACCAAAAGCGGTATTTTCAACGGTAGAAATTGCTCATTTCGAAAATCCTGAACTGATTATATTTAATGAAAAACTGTCCGACGAAATTGGTTTGGGAAAAATTGAAAATCAAGAAGACAAAGATTTTCTCAACGCAAGGTCACTTCCGACCGAGACGAAAACTTATGCAACTGCGTATGCGGGACATCAGTTCGGAAATTGGGCAGGGCAACTCGGTGATGGACGAGCGATTTTTGCTGGAGAAATAAAAAATGCTGAAGGTGAAAAATCCGAAATCCAATGGAAAGGTGCAGGGGCAACTCCATATTCTAGACATGCTGATGGGCGAGCGGTTCTTCGATCTTCCATTCGGGAATATCTGATGAGTGAAGCGATGTATCATTTGAGAATTCCGACAACACGTGCTTTATCACTTTCTTTTAGCGGTGAACAAGTTGTTCGGGATATGCTTTACGACGGAAATGCCGCCTATGAAAAAGGGGCAGTCATCACCAGAACTGCTCCGAGTTTTTTACGATTTGGGCATTTTGAATTGCTTTCTGCGCAAGGTGAAACTCAAACTTTACAACAACTTACGGACTTTGCGATTGAAAATTATTTTCCCGAAATCGATTGTACAAGTCCAGAGAAATATGTTGAATTCTTCAAAACAGTTTCAGAAAAAACTGCAGAGATGATTGTAGAATGGTTCCGCGTGGGATTTGTTCACGGCGTGATGAATACCGATAACATGTCGATTTTGGGCTTAACAATTGATTACGGTCCATTTTCTTTCTTAGATGAATATGATCTGAATTTCACCCCAAATACGACCGATTTGCCCGGCCGCAGATACGCTTTTGGAAATCAGGCAAAGATCGCACAATGGAATCTCTGGCAATTAGCAAATGCTTTATTTTCTTTAATTAAAGATGAAAAAAAATTAGAAAAAACTTTGAATGACTTCAATACCAATTTCTGGGTTAACCACGATGAGATGATGGCGCGAAAATTTGGGTTTGATCAAGTTCAGCAAGGTGATGACGAACTCTTTACGAAAGCCCAACAATTAATGCAGGACTTAGAAATCGATTATACTTTATTCTTCAAACAGTTAGAAACTTACTCAGAAAATGTTGATTTCAAAATTCATTTTAATGAAGTTTTTTACTCAAGAACAACCGAAGAGCAATTTGAAAAGTTGAAAAAATTTCTTGGTCTTTATCAAAATCGATTAGCAAAAAATAGGATCTCAAAAACAGATTCTTTAAATCTAATGAAAGAAACGAATCCTAAATTCATTCTGAGAAATTATCTCCTTTTCGAATGCATCAATGAATTGAACGAAGGAAAAAAAGATTTACTGAACAAACTTTTAATCGCTTTAGAAAACCCTTATGAAGAAATCTATCCCGAATTTTCTGTAAAAAGGCCTCCCGAATATGATGGACAAACCGGTTGCTCTACCCTTTCCTGTAGTTCTTAAAATTTATTACTTTTGTCAAAATTTATGACCTTGAATTTGAAACAAAAATTGACCGATTTTCTGAAAACTGTTTTCCCGGAAACAAAATTCGAATTGCTTTTATTTCTACTATTCCTAATTGTTTACGGTATTTTAGGAACTGCAATTGCGTTGAATTATCGAATTATTTTTGATGATCGAATTCCTTGGGATGCTTATTTTAGTTTTGATAATCGAGCGATTGTAATGACGGGCGGTGGCTTTGAAAGACATCCTTTGGCAAACTATTTCTTCAACTGGATTCGGGAGTTTGCTTTCCTATTTTCCGATGGTAAAAAAGATGAAACTTTTCGACTGGTTTTGGCTTGGTGCAGCAATTTTGTGGTGAGTTTAAGTTTAATTCAGATTTATAAATATTTAAAGAATATCATTACTTTACCTAAAAAGATTTCTTTACTAATTCTCTTTTTCTTCGCCTTTTTTACGACACCAATTCTACTTTCTTTCACGCCAGAAACTTATACTTACACTTTATTTTTCTTGGCTTTATTTAATTATTATGTCGCTTTAAAATTAAGAAAGGAAGAGAAAATTCCGGCAACAGCATTGGCTTTGGCAGCAGTTTCTATCGGTGGATTAACGATTACGAATATTGTTAAAGTGTACATCCCAGTTCTTTTTGAAAAAAATATTTTCCGAAACTGGCGAAAATTTGGAAATCTAGTTCTACGGGTTTTAATCTCCATTTCCGTATTTGTCTTATTGTTCTTGTACCGTTTAGATTTCAAATTTTTAAACTTTTTAAATAAATCCGGTGCGCAATATGAAAAATTTTCCACTCCGAAAGTTACTCCGATTTGGGACATGATTGCATCTTGGTTTTTTGGTGGAAATATGCTTTTTAGTAGTTTCGCTCTTCGGGATTATCACAATCAAAAAGGGTTTCAGTACAAAGCACTCTTCATGGATGTTTATTCGTCTTGGGTTTCGTATGTATTTGTAGCAGCGGTTTTAATCCTTGTATTATGGGGGTTTGTCAAGAACTTTAAAAATAAATTTGTTCAGATATTGATGATTTCATTTTTGGTGGATATTATGATTCACTGCGTTTTAAAATTCGGATTGCACACTTCTTATATTTACGGCGGTCATTTTATATTTGTTGTTCCGCTGCTGCTTGGTTGGTTGTTTTATGGTTATAAAGACTCACCGAAAACACTCTCTTTTCTATTTTTTACCGTTTCTATCTTATTCTTTTATTTGATTATTAATAACGTTTTCAGAATGACTGAATTTTTTAATTTCTTGGAAATGTATTATCGATAATTCTATTCAGTGATAATAATTATGGTTTAAAAAACATGAATTATCTAAAACTGTTAGTAATCTCGATTATTCTAATTGGTTGCAAAAAGAAAACTTTTGCGGATGATATTGTTTTAATAAACAATGATAAAATTGACATGAAATTTCAGGAGTTTAATGAAGGTGTTAACGAATATGGCTCTTCACTAATTTATGTGGGCAAATCAAAAGACTCTATTTCTATTAAATATTATGAATCTTTGTTTCCACCACCGCCGCCGCCTAATTTTTATTTGACTTCAGAAAAAGACATAGAGGATTCTATTGCTTTCAATAAAATTCGAAGTAAATATTTTCATGGTGATTTTGATCGAATTCGATTTTCCGATCATCCAGTTAAATTTGATTCACTTGCTCGCAATAAATTAGAAATTGTTGTTAAATCAAAAGATACTATTCCTCATTTTGTAATTGATTCTTTAAGAAATATTAAGGCTTATAAATCATTTCCTGTTTTTATTAAAAATATTTCAAGCAAAAAAATCATTCTTCCTGAAAATAAATCTTTAGGAACTTTTGTTCTCAATAAAAAAAATAAGTGGCAACTCATCTGGAACGACAATGCTTTTATTTGTGGAGATGATCGATATGATAGAAGATATTGGGTATTAAACCCTGATGAAATTATCATTTTTTCGGTTAACTATTTTAAAGGAGAAGAAAAAACTAAATTCAAAATAGGCTTATCAAATTATTTCTTTTCGGAAGAATTTGAAGGAAATATTAATCCTGTACTTTTCAATAAACAGAGAACTATTTTTGAAGCAAAATAAAAAAATCCGCAAAAAATTTCTGCGGATTTTACTTTTTATTTTTACCTTTTTACTTGGCTCTTTCCTTAATCATTCAACTTCAACACCGCCATAAATGCCGATTGCGGAACCTCTACTCTACCAATTTGTTTCATTTTCTTTTTCCCTTCTTTTTGCTTTTCAAGAAGTTTACGTTTACGGGAAATATCGCCACCATAACATTTTGCGGTAACGTCTTTTCTTAAAGCTTTAATGGTTTCTCTTGCGATCACTTTCGCTCCCAAAGCTGCCTGAACGGCAATGTCAAATTGTTGTCTCGGGATCAGTTCACGCAATTTTTCGCACATTCTTTTTCCGATATAATAGGCGTTGCTGTCGTGGATTAACGAAGAAAGTGCATCTACCATATCACCATTAATCAGAATATCCATCTTCACCAATTTGGAAGCACGGAAACCGATTGGGTGATAATCGAAGGAAGCGTAACCTTTGGAAATAGATTTCAAACGGTCGTAAAAATCGAAAACTACTTCTGCCAAAGGCATATTGAAAACGAGTTCTACCCGATCAGAGGTTAAATAACTTTGGTTCACAATTTCGCCTCTTTTCTCGATACATAAAGTCATCACCGCTCCAACGAAATCGGATTTTGTAATAATAGAAGCTTTGATGAAAGGTTCTTCCACGCGATCCATTGTCATAGGATCGGTCATTTCAGATGGGTTGTTGATCAAGATCATCGTATCGGGATCTTTCTTGGTATAACCGTGGTACGAAACGTTGGGAACCGTGGTAATCACGTCCATATTGAATTCTCGGTCGAGTCTTTCCTGAACGATTTCCATGTGCAACATTCCGAGGAATCCGCAACGGAAACCGAAACCAAGTGCTGCAGAACTTTCTGGCTCGAAAACCAAGGAAGCATCATTCAAACGGAGTTTTTCTAAAGAGAATCTCAGCTCTTCAAAATCTTCGGCTTCGATAGGATAAATCCCTGCGAAAACCATTGGTTTTACTTCTTCGAAACCTTCGATTGCGTGTGGCGCACCATTTTCAAAAGAGGTAATCGTATCGCCTACTTTTACTTCGCGGGCATCTTTAATTCCGGAAATAATATAACCAACATCACCGGTTTTAATTTCGGTTTTTGGGGTTTGTTTTAATTTTAAAGTTCCCACTTCATCGGCTTGATACATTTTGTTGGTCGCCATGAATTTAATGCGTTGCCCTTTTTTAATGCTTCCGTTAACGACTTTAAAATAGGCTTCAATTCCTCGAAATGGGTTGTAAACCGAGTCGAAAACCAATGCTTGAAGTGGTCCGTTTTCATCACCAACCGGTGCCGGAATTCGGTTCACGATATGTTCTAGCAATTCGTGAACGCCTTCACCAGTTTTCCCAGAAACGCGCAAAACGTCTTCATATTCGCAACCGATTAAATTCATAATTTCATCGGTAACTTCTTCTGGATTTGCAGAAGGTAAATCGATTTTATTTAAAATTGGAATAATGGTTAAATCATTTTCTAAAGCCAAATATAAATTGCTTATCGTTTGAGCCTGAATGCTTTGTGCAGCGTCTACAATAAGAAGCGCACCTTCACAAGCAGCGATAGAACGGGAAACTTCGTAAGAGAAATCCACGTGTCCTGGGGTATCGATAAGGTTCAGCACGTATTTTTCACCATTCAATTCATAATCCATTTGGATGGCGTGGGATTTTATAGTAATTCCGCGTTCTTTCTCCAAATCCATATCATCTAAAGTCTGAGATTGTAATTCTCTTTGGGTGACGGTATTGGTATATTCTAAAAGGCGATCTGCCAAAGTAGATTTTCCGTGGTCGATATGTGCAATAATGCAGAAATTTCGTATGTTTTTCATTAAAATAAAGATAGTTTGCAAAGATAATGAAAGTGAATTGAACTCAATCAATTTTTGTTGAATGTCAAATTTTATTTTACAAAGCTGTATTCTCCATTTAAGAAATCGATATAAATAGGATCTCTATCAGCTTTTAATGCCTTATTGTATTTTGCATATAATTCGATTCCTGATGCGATTCCGCCCACTGCACCAAACAGAAAATAAGCAGAAGAGACATTAATTTCTTCAGGAAATAAGATATATTTATTTGCCATTACAAAAAAACCTTTCTCATTTTTTTGCAATTCTAAAAATCCAGCTTGCGTATTTTTAAATGCTTTTCCGTTTTCCACATAACCATAAATTTTCCTTGCTGGAATTTTATCATCTGCTGTATTTACGGCTTTTATTACTTCTCCATTATTTTTGATAATCTGGTAATTTTCAATGGGTGCTTGACTAAAAAAACTTTGATAATCCAGATATATACCATCTTTTAATTCATTATTAGAAAAAGCAGAATAATTTGTTTTTAAAATTTCGTCGTATTTATACAAATCAGCAGCTGGAATTTTTGTTTCGAATGGCGTTGCTCTATAAGAATCGAACATTAGTTTTTGCAGAACCTTTTGGGTGTTTTCCACAAAAGTATTTGGAATACCTGGAACTTCTTTCGTGTTTAATCCTATTACATTATCATATCTTTTTAAGAAATATAAACCGCCATCTTTCCTTAGAAAAGTACTGAATTTCATGTTCAAAACACAATAAATTTCTTTGTTTCGAATGTCATTAGAAATCGCTAAATCCTCGATGAGTAAAACAATATCATTGGTAGCTTTATTTCTTTTTCTATTGTTTTTTTCAAACCAATTTTTAATATCTTCACTTAAATCATCAGTAGGAAAACTAAAAGAATAATATTTTCCGCGGAAAACAATATCTTTCATTTCTTTATTTTTCCGCAAGTCGATTACTTCCAAACTCTTGGTGGT
>NZ_JBAVFG010000114.1:0-1642 GCF_049588135.1 Kaistella sp.
GTTCGGAATTTTGATTCAAAGAAGCCGCTAATTTTAAAATCAAATTTTTATCTGAATTTTCTGAAACAAAAATCTCGTTCAAACTTGGTTTTCCTTCGGTTAAAGTTCCGGTTTTATCGGTAATTAAAATGTTTACTTTTTCCATTTGTTCCAAAGCTTCGGCGTTTTTAATCAGGATTCCGTTTTTCGCACCTTTCCCAATTCCTACCATCAAACTCATCGGCGTCGCCAAACCTAAAGCACACGGACATGCCACGATGAGAACGGCAACCGCATTCACAAAAGCATAAATTAATTTGTTTTCGCCCCCGAAAATGAACCACGCAAAAAAGGTAATAATAGAAATCGCAATCACGGTCGGAACAAAAATTTTCGCCACTTTATCCACTAATTTTTGAATAGGAGCTTTGCTTCGGCTGGCTTCGTTTACCATTTTGATGATTTGCGAAAGCAAGGTTTCGTCGCCCACTTTTTCGGCTTTCATGATGAAAACGCCGTTTCCGTTAATCGTTCCGGAAGTTACGCGATCATCGGCGTTTTTCTCAACAGGAATCGGTTCTCCGGTAATCATACTTTCGTTGACGCTCGAATTTCCTTCGGTTATTTTCCCATCAACAGGAACTTTTTCGCCGGGTTTTACTCTTAATAAATCACCCACTTTAACTTCGGAAAGTGGAACTTTTTTCTCATTTCCATTAATGATTAAATTGGCGGTGTCGGGCGAAAGATTCATGAGTTCTTTAATGGCATTTCCAGTTTTTTTGTGAGCGCCGGCTTCCATTAATTGCCCTAAAATCACCAAAGTAAGAATAACGGAAACTGCTTCGAAATAGAGTGGTGGCTTGCCTTCGTGCGAAATTTCGTGCGGAAAAATATTCGGAAAAATTAATGCAACAATACTGAAAATAAATGCCGCAGCAACTCCCAAAGCAATTAATGAAAACATATTGAGATTCCAGGTTTTAAAGGAAATCCAGCCACGTTTCATCAAAAACCAACCGGCATAAAATAAAACAGGAAGGGTTAAAATTAATTCTAAAATGCCCTGAAATTGGTGAGAGAAGGGAAATTCAAAAAACATTCCGCCCATCGAAAGGATAAAAACCGGAATGGTGAAAGCCAAAGCAATTAAGAATTTTTTCTTTAAAATATTGAACGTTTTATCTTCATCATCATTATTTTTTGAAGGAATCAGAACCAAATCCATTCCACAAATAGGACAAATTCCTGGCTCATCGCGAATAATTTCTGGATGCATCGGACAAGTATATTGCGTAGGTTTTGATTTTTCGGGATATTTCACCAAATCCATTCCGCAAACCGGGCAACCAACATTAGAATCATAAACTTTGTCGCCTTCGCAAAACATCGGACAATAATATTTGCCTTGGTTGTCAGTTGATGGTTGATGGTTGGTGGTTTTATGAGGTATTGAATGAGTGTGTATTGTTTTTGATTTCTCAAATAATTCATCAGTAATTTCCTCCAAATGCATGTGACAAACTGGACAACCAATATCAGAATCGTAAGTTTTATCGCCTTCGCAGAACATCGGACAAAAATATTTGCCAATTTTATCTTTGAAATTTTCGGGAAGATTGGTTTTGGAAAAACCTATTTTTTTATTTTTTTGATCTTCACG
>NZ_JBAVFG010000115.1:0-6195 GCF_049588135.1 Kaistella sp.
TTGTATGTATCCCGTTATCCGTAACAATGTTGATCAGATAAGTTCCTTGAATCAATGAATGAACATTTAATCGTCTTTCGCCATTCATATTTTTCTCGGTTACTTTCTTACCATCCATTGACATGATTACAATCTTATTGATTTTATTCTGACCACTGAAATGTAATATCTCTTTTACAGGATTTGGATAAATCTGGATTTTTGTTTTCCCATTAGCATTACTTACCCCCAAATTTATATTCCAGGCTCTAACGGGTAATGATGTTTTCGACTCGCAGCCTCCCACTGTTTGAGTGGCGTAATAGGTGGTATCATTTACAATCAATGTATTGATTGGTAATTCATTGATATGATTCATCACATTGCTAGCTGTTGCATACCATTTGATATTCTCACCTGCTGCTGCTAAAACACTTAAAGTATCTCCAGCATTGAAGCTTTGGGTAGCAGCACCAGTTGGCGCATCTACTATCGCAGCCTCCGTAATCGTGAATGATTGAGTGGTCTGATAGTTATTGACTTCCTTATTGTTATTTCAGAGCATTGATGTAATTGATGTAACAAATAATTCTCATTTCTATTTAAAAAAAATTTATTGTAAAATCTATTTGTTTACTACATAAAACCAAAAAGCCAAACTGGAATAATATTTCCAAAACTGATTTCAATACGGTCGTTCCCCGCTCCTGCGAATCCTTTCGTGTGGTTTGGGAGTTAAGCATAAAACCTTAGTTTTAATAGATGAAACGAGAGCGAAAAATTGATGATCCAATTATTCATTTCACTTTTTAAATACAGTAAGCAACTAGCAGATAATAAAGACTCTTTTTCAGGGGTAATCTTCTCCACAAAAATTAAATATTTCGATTTTAAATTTGGTATTTTCTATCGATGACTACTTCAGATCAACATCACCTCCAAAAACTACCTCAACACCACCGCCGTTTTCCCGGCCAACAATAAACCGCTTACATCAAAAAACCGAATCAAAGCAAATTTCAGCAGATCTTCGTGAACATCTCCAAATCCCTCACTCTCAGGAATAAAAACATCAGAACACGGAAGCAAAACCTCAAAAACAACATCTAAAAATCCCAATGAATCCTGTCCCTCATCAGGATCGATGAAACGCAGCGTCACCGCCGCTTGCGTTCAGGCTAAAAACAACAACAACATCAATAAATTAAGCACTTACCAAACAAATTTAAGATGCTATAAAAAAAACCTTATCCTTATTTATTTTGATTTTTATACTAATCGGCTGTAACAATCAAACAAAAGAAAAAACGATAACGACCTCAACAAATGAAAAATTGGTTCAGCAATATTTTGAGCATTTTAATAAACACGAATGGACAAAAATGGCCAACATGTATGGTGAAACTTCCGATTTTAAAGATCCATCATTAGGACAGGGAATTGTAAAACAAACAAGACAACAGATTATAGACAAATATTCAGAACTGAATAAAGTATTCCCAGACCTTCACGACCAGGTTATTCAAACTTATCCTTCGGGCGACAAACATATCATTGTAGAATTGGTATCAAGTGGTACTGCACCCGACCACTCAAAATTTGAATTACCTATCTGCGTTATTTTCACGATTGAAAACGGACTGATAACAAAAGATTTTTCCTATTTTGATAATTTTGATGAAAAAGAACAATAATAACGACATCATAATAAGCCCGAATTCTAACGTCAGATTGACTATATGGCGATTTGACAAAAAAAAAAGTACCAGTTCAAGTCAGGCACCAGGTATTTTTTAAATTAATGAATGTCAATTTTTGAAGAAAAAGCTCAGATTAAAAGACCGAAGCCACAATTTTTTAATTTACACACTATTTTGGGATAGCATCCTAAAAATACCGCTCAGCTCATCAAAAATTGTATTATTCAGGGATTTATTTGAGTTTTACAGCTCTAAAAATACTCATTTTGATGTATTTTTTTTAAATCAAGCTTTGGTTAATTTTGTGTTATCAGTAAAGCTAAGCTATAAAAAAAAACGATGTTCAGAAAATACATTTCTTTTTATCCTTTAAAATATTGCTTTCTTTTAGTTAGCCTTACTGTTTTTGCACAAACAGCATTTTATAAGTCCAATTTAGTTTTTAAAGACTTTCAGGCGCAGGAACCTTCCAGTTCGTTACTTATTTCGGGAAATAAAATCCTGTTCAGTGCAAGCAATCACAAGATGTATGCGATAAATAAAGACCAACTGACAACGGTTTGTGAAGCTAACATCGGTTGGAAATCAAATTCTGCCCTTTATTTATACAAAGACACTTTTTTGTATGGAAATGACGATAAAAACGGAACGGTAGCGCAATATGATTTGAATACCTGCAAAATAATTAAAAAACTACCTTTTGAATCTATCAACTCTGAACCTCATTTTGTAAATAATATAATGTATTCCACCATTTTATATGATGGCGGGAAATTGGTCGCTTATAACCTGAATGAAAATAAAATAATCTGGCAAAAAAACACTGGATTTGGAGCAGATGTGCAGCCAATTTATTTTAAAAATAAAATCATTGCCAATGCCGAAAATGACAATTGGTTTGAAATCGACTACAACGGAAATTTTCTGAAAGCGAAGTCAAAATCATACATCTACATAGACTCTACAAAAATTGATGTAAAAAATTATCAGTTTCTGACGCACGATGGGAAAGAAATTTCCCCAAAATTCTTAAAGAAAAACAAGGTTGCTTATTCCGAATGTCAGGTAAAAAGGAGTGATAACCATACTTTTTTACTATCAGAAAATCAACTTTTTATATTGGGTAATAACAGAAAAAAAATCCTGCAATTGGATCTGGAAGCAGAATTTCCTACCGATATTTTTACTTATGACGCTTACCGCACAATTATAGAAACACAACCTGAAAATGTTTGGTTTTGCTACCAAAACTATTTAATTCATTATGATTTTAAGAATAAGAAAGTCCTAAGAAAAGTGGATCTCACCCAATGGAATCCTCATCAATTGGTAATGGATCAAAGAATAATCTGGCTGATTTCTAAAAACGACAGGCAATTGTATGCTCTGGATTTTGAACCCAATCAACAAACAGCAGATTACATCAAAGCTAAAGCTGATATGGAAAGAGAAATAAACAACCCCAAACCACCCGATAAAAAGAAAATAGAAGCGGCAAAAGTGGCACAGGAGAAATATAAAAATAACTGAAAATTTAAGGATTATGAAAAAACTAATTACAATTTGCCTTCTTATGGTAATATCTATGGGTTATGCACAAGGACATCAATCAGGTGATGGCAGACATTGTTGTTATCTTATTAATAAAGGTTGCGACTTAGTAGGCTTTTTTCTATGTCCGGCTTGCGAAAAAAACGAAAAGAGAGAAAGAGAAGCTAAGGCTGCGGAAGATAAAAGAAGAGCAGATGCTGTAATAGCCAAAGCGGAAGCGGATAAAAAAACCTCTGAAAATTTAAGATTAGAGAAAATAAGAATTGCTAAAGAAGAAGAAAAATTAATAAGAGACAAAAAAATAGCCGATGAAGTGAAAAATCTTGATGAGAGAAAACGATACAAACAAATTGCTGATGCAGGTCTTGTAAAATCTAATACTAAAGGAAGTTCTCAAAAAATAAACTTATCAAATATTGAAAGTTTTAAAGATGATAAAAGAAAAGTATACGGCTTTCTAGTGAATAAGAAAGAAATTTTAATTTTTCCTTATGACAGCGAAGCAATGAATATTGACAAAATTGATGAATCTAATCTGTTTGTAGTAGATGTTTGGGAAACTCCTAATAAATATTCTTATTCTTATTTAATAGAGTATACAGGTAAAAGAATTAATGTTGATGGTATTGATAAGTCTAATTATAGAATTTGGGTTAATCCTCAAAACAAATTAATTTTCTTTTATAATAAAATATCAACTGAAGAAACCGGAAAAGGAGTTTCAAGAGACAATCAAGGCTTAGGTAATTTCCATAACAGTAGGGAATCAGCATTAGCTGATGTGCAATCTTATCGAAAAGCTGGTTTGGGTATGTTCGGTGATGAGATTGTATGTTATGACACTAGATATACACTAGATTTTAATGGCAATATATTAGAAAAATTAAATGGTTATACTATAAGGATAATTGATTAATAAAGCAATAGTAATTGAAACATATACAACTATGAAAACCATAATCTCAATGCTTTTATTGTTATCATTTGCGGTAAAAGCACAAAACATTCCTTACGAAAAATTAGATTCTATATCTGCGGCTATTAACCAAAATCAACTTAAAGTAGTTGGTCTTCCTTTTGGTGATAAAAAAAATAGGAATTATATAGATTTTCCTGAAAATAACTTTAAGATTAATTATAGCAATGGAAAAGTTACAAGATCCTCAATTATAAAGGGTGAAAATTCCTCAACGGTTTCCCTTTATGAAGATGTTGATCTATCAAAAGCTACAAGTGTCGATGATTTTGAATTTCCTGGAAATGTCGGGATAGTGTCCGTTTATTTCCCCAAAGGTATAATAGAGCAAACCTATCAAAATGGGAAACTAACTAATAGTGAAAATGCCTATTTTTTATTATTTTATTTTAATAGATATGAAGATGGTTCTTTAAAATTATTACTCGACCAATTACAGGGCATGTTCAAAACATTAAAATTAGCTCTCAATATTCCTGCTGCATTATACAGCATTAACCAAAAAGCAGAACCTTTAACAATAGATAATATTATTGATAAGCATATTGAAGCCTTGGGTGGTGCTGAAAAAGTGGCATCACAAAATTCATTAATTACGCAAGGGATTTTAACGATAAACGGTAACCAAATTCCAGTTAAAAGCTGGGTTCTTCATAATCAGGGTATGCGAATGGATATGGAAATTCAAGGTCGTAACAACATCACGGCTACTACTCCCAATAGAAGTTGGACACTATATCCCACCCAAAGACAGAGAAAACCGGTAAACGCTGATCCTGCAGTAGCAAAAGAATCAGCTGAAGAATTAGACCTTACCGGAGATTTATTTAATTACAAAATCAAAGGCAATACTGTAGAGTTACTAAACAAAGAGAAAGTAGATGGGAAGGAAATATACATCATAAAAGTAACCCGTAAGAGTGGTACTATTGTTAAAATGTTCATCGATACGGGCACATTTCTGGTGAGTAAAACAGTGATGAATAAAATTGTAGAAGGGAAAGTCACTGAAATGACACAGCATTTCAATAATTATAAGAAAACTAAAGAGGGTTACGTATATGCATCCTCTTCTCAGCTTGAGCCTGCGGGATTGAATTTGATATATTCTAATATTGAATTTAATGCGCCTATTGATCCACAAATTTTCGAAAACCCATAACCGCCCGATAAAAAAAAGATAGAGGTGGCAAAAGCGGCACATGAGAAATTCAATAATAAGAACTAACTTAGTATTTGAAATGAAGAAAAAATAATGACTATTTATATTCAATATACAAACCAAAAAAAACCATAATTCAGCATAATATTGATAATCGATAACGTATGAAAATGTATATTATTCTAAAACACAATATTCCAGACAAATTGGTTCCAGTTATAACAGCGCACGCTTCATTGGCTTGTTACAAAAAATTTCAAAATAATGATAATATGATAAAATGGATTAATGGCATATTTAAAAAAGTCGTTTGTTTAGCCAATGAAATTGAATTCGATCAACTGAAAAATGAAACCAATTTTGTTGTGTTGACGGAATCTTCACTTAATAGCAAGGAAGTCTGTTTAGTATTTTGTCCAAGAGAGGAATACTCCAAAAAATTTAAGTTTCTAAAAATGTGGACACCTCAAAACATCTAAAAATGGAAAATCATATTTATAATTGGTTGGTTAAGAATGGAACCATTCAGATTCAAAAACAGAAAGATTGTATCTCGCTACAGATTGACTATGAGAAAGGTGAATATTGTTTACTTACCCATTCTGATGCTAATGAAATAAGTGACCTATTAGCGAACCTTTCCCAAGAAATCTGGGAAGACCCTAGTTATCAGAAAAAACCATACACCGGTCAGATTTTCAAACATCACGGGAATGAATATTATTGGGATACTGAAACATCACAAATTTTTATAAAATATAATGAAATTAAAAATGCAATTGAGATTAAATATATCGGAAACCGCAGAATAAATTTAGAGATAAACT
>NZ_JBAVFG010000116.1:0-4794 GCF_049588135.1 Kaistella sp.
ATGCCATATAGCATCAATCATGACTATTCAAAAAAAGTGGCTTATTTTTCAATGGAATTTGCAATTGATCAAGCCTTAAAAATATATTCTGGAGGGCTTGGTTTTTTGGCTGGTTCTCACATGAAAAGTGCTTATAATTTAAAACAAGATTTGGTAGGAATCGGTATTTTGTGGAAGTTCGGTTATTATGATCAAGCTAGAAATCACGACCAGACTTTACAACCAACTTGGACTCGGAAAATGTATTCGTTTTTGCAGGATACGGGAATTATGTATCAGATCGAAATTCATTCTGCACCAGTTTGGGTAAAGGTTTATTATTTGGCTCCCGAAATTTTCCATACTGCGCCGATGTTTTTTCTTTCCACGGATGTTCCCGAAAACGACCATATTTCAAAAACCATTTGCCACCGTTTGTACGATGCGAATGAATCGACCAAAATTGCTCAATATATTTTATTAGGAAAAGGAGGAGCGAAATTATTAGATATGATGAATTTCGAAAGAGAGGTTTATCATTTGAATGAAGCACACGGACTGCCCGCAGCATTTTATCTATTAAAAAAATTCGATGGTGATTTGGAGAAAGTGAAAGAGAAATTGGTATTCACCACTCACACTCCTGAAGAAGCCGGAAATGAAAAGCATAATATTTTTATGTGCCACGATATGTCGTATTTTTCAGGATTATCAATTGATGAAGTGAAAACAATAGAAGGAGTAGAAGATGACCGTTTCAACCATTCTCTTTGTGCATTGCGTATGGCGAGAATTGCGAATGGCGTTTCGCAATTGCACGGTGTAGTGTCTCGGGCAATGTGGAGTAAATATTCTAAAATCTGTGAGATAAAAGCGATTACCAACGCACAGGAATATAAATATTGGGCAGATAAGCCGTTGTATGATTCTAAAGATGAGGATGATGCCATGCTTTTTGATTTTAGAAAAAAACATTTAAAGAAAAGGTTTTTCAAAATTATAGCTGATCAAACAGGAAATTTATTTGATCCAAATATATTTACGATTGTTTGGGCAAGAAGATTTGCGGGCTATAAAAGAGCAGATTTATTACTTCATGATAAAGAAAGGTTTGAGAGATTATTGAATAATCCAAAATATCCAGTGCAGATTATCTGGGCAGGGAAACCTTATCCAATGGACTATTCGGCGATTTCTACTTTTAATGGTTTGGTAGAAGAGAGTAAGAATTACAAAAATATGGCTGTGCTTACTGGTTATGAATTGGCTTTGAGTAAATCGATGAAGCAGGGTTCAGATTTATGGTTGAATAATCCACGTGTACCTAGAGAAGCGTCTGGGACTTCTGGCATGAGTGCTGCGATGAACGGTTCTGTAAACTTGTCGACCGATGATGGTTGGATTCCTGAGTTTGCAAAACATGGCGAAAACTCTTTTGTAGTTCCGAAAGCAGATTACGAGAATATGAGCGTTTATGATCAGGATAATTATGACCTCAATAAGTTGTATGAAATTTTAGAAAACGAAATTATTCCAATGTATTACGACCGTCCGGAAGAATGGAGAAAAGTACAGCAAACCGCAATGGATGATGTTAAAACTGCCTTTAATTCTGACCGTATGGCAGATGAATACTATAAGCAAATTTATATCAACTAATTTTTCTTAGATAAATAAAAATCCGGAAGCAGTAATGTTTCCGGATTTTTTTATGATTGTTTTTTTTGAAGTACAGCGTTCTCAGGCACTTTTTTTATATCGACTCTCGAACTGTAGTAGTATTGAAAATTTTATCATCAAAACAAAGTATTATTTAATTTTCAATTTAGAAGGCATAACCAAGACTCAAGGATAAAGGTATTTTAACAGCTTCATTATCGGTAAATATATTTCCATTCGAGTAGTGACCAATTTTTAATTCAGCGTTGAGGTTTCTTTTAGATCCGAAAAATGCACCAGTTCCCATATTATCCATAAAAGTAAATTTTCCGCCCATTTTATGTCCATCCAAAATTGTTTCAGAGATATAGGTTGGTGCGGCAACCGAATAGTAAAAATAGGCATCGAAATCTTTGGCATGTAAATAATTTAGTCTGAATGCAGGAAAGATTGAAAGCGTAAAAAACTTATCATTATTAACGTTTGTCTCCCAGCCAGAGGCATTGATTCCCCAATCTAAAGCAAATACCTTGGCACCATGAAATATGTTGCGCTGGTAGATGATTGATAATCCGTTTTTAACCTCAGCATGTCCGCCCCAAAAAATTGGAAGATATTTACTCGAAACAGCATTATTAATTCCATACCCCATAAAATTGTTGGTCATTCCAATTTGTATCCATTGTTTAGGATAAATATATCCCAGTTCTTTTGTTTTTTGTAGTCTTTCCTCTGTGAAGGGTACGAAATTATAGGAGAATCCAGTTCCGATAAAACTTGTGGCAGGTTGTTTTACCTTTGCATTTTCAGGAGTATAATTAGACTGTATTTGTAATGCCCATTTATCGTTTAAATGATATTTTATCCCAAGTCCAAGCAAAACACTGGCATAACTTGCATCGTTTACAACAGATTTGCCTAGTTTGTCCACAAACCCATGACGGGTGATTATGCCTAATCCAGCTTCACCATATACCGATAATTTATCATTTACAGGCAATTTTGGTTTCAAAGTTAAGGCGCCAATATTCATTCTTACGCTACCTGATCCGCTTACCGCATTGGGTTGATTTATAGGTTTATTATGATTGGTGTAATTGTAACGCACCCAATAAACAGGACGCATATATGTTATTTGAGCCGATAGATAACGATTGAAATCATAACCAAATAATACGATGCGGGCTGCCCAATGTGGAACGGAAACAGAGTTCATGGTGTAGCCGGATTCTAAATGTTGATCTGAAAATGAATAATCAATTGAACCTGCGTTTACTTCAAAATAGGATTTTTGAAGTATTACAGGAATTTGGGAACGATTATCTTGCGCATTTAATATTAAAAAAAAAGAAACTAAGATTGTAAAAGTCAGGATAAATTTAATTTTCATTGATAAAAATATTTGTTTCTTAAAAGATATTAGCGTCTGTTTAAATTTCCCTTTAGGGTGGGGGAAATTAATTTTGATGAAATTTAAACAGACGCTAAAATACAAAAATAGTTATATTTTTCAGTAATGGTAAGAGTAATAGAAAAAAGGATGAAAAAATCATCCCTTATATTATTGTTAAATCATTTTATATTCATTTATCGATACCGCTGATGTTCTTTATTCTTAGAAAGTTTATTAATAAGCGGTTTAAACATCGATTTGTATTTTTCAATATCGAACAATTGTGAATCAGTTAACGCTTTATAAGTTAACCAAACGCTAAACGGAAGGAGTATTAAATTGGGTAGCCAAGCCGCCAGATAAGGATCTATTTTCCCAGACCATGCAATGTTTTCAGCAGAAAGATTAAGAACGTAAAAGAATATAAAAACCGCAATTGCAATCACCACAGGTAATCCTAAACCTCCTTTTCGAATAATTGACCCTAAACTTGATCCTATTAAAAAGAAAATAATACACGTTACCGAATACGATACAATCCTTTGTTGCTGCATTACCACCCGAGAAAAATAGGCGTGCATATCCTTAATTTGAGAATCCTTCCCTAAAGTTGATTGCTTGATACTTTCTAATTTATTATAGGCAGAATAAAGCATATCCTGCTTTTTTTGAATATTGACAGTATCTGTTTTTGCAGGTGCAATAATTGGAATTTTTGGTTTTATTTTATCCACATAACTTACGTAACTGTTGGTTTGACTCACCAATTCGTAAGTCACATTATTCATAATATTATCGTTACTTTTCTTAGTTTCTTGAATGGTATTATTTAATTCTAAAATATTTTGAAAAGAGTAGTCGTCGGTGATTTTTTCTGATTCAATCGCTTTATCAATAATTTCGGAAATATTAAAATGAGAAACTAAAGTATCAAATTTAATCGCTTGATCTGGTTGCTTTAATCGTGCGTTATAATCAATATTGCTTAATTGATCTTCATAAATATAACCATTAAATAAAACCAATTTTAAATAATTAGGATTATCGGCAGGAACGAATTTTCCTTTTTCTGCAACGATGGATTGTTGATCTTCAAAAGAAGTTGCCATTTTATGAATAAAAACGCCCGTTAGATTTTCACCATTTTCGCCTGTAATTTTATCAAATTTTACGCTATAACCAGGAAGTTGCTGAAGGAATTGGCCGGGTGTAAAGTTCAACGCAGGTTTTGTAGCGGCAATATTGTACAGCATATTCTTTGCTTTCCGCTGAAAATCGGGCACTACATTATTGGAGAAGAAAAACAAGAGACCAGAAAAAAATAGGGTAGTGACAAACAGCGGAAACATAATTCGAGTCAACGAAATACCAGCGGCTTTCATGGCTGCCAATTCATAACGTTCCCCAAAATCACCAAAGGTCATAATGGAGGAAAGTAGGATGGTTAAAGGTAAAACCAGTTGTACTACAATGGCAGAAAGATAAGAAAGCAATTTTAGAATTTCCCAATAACTCAAGCCTTTACCGGTAAATTGCGCCAATCGAATCCAGATAATGTTCACTACAAAAATGAAAAACAACACACTGAATATGAAAAGAAACGGTCCGAAAAAAGTTTTGATGACGTAGCCGTCGAGTTTTTTTATCATGGTTCAAATTTACCAAAAAGCCACAAAAGAATATTTTCTTCTGTGACTTTTTTTATCGTGATTGATTGAGTTCTAAAGTTCGGTAACAAAATAGTTTTTATATTGGTCTTTGTT
>NZ_JBAVFG010000117.1:0-16171 GCF_049588135.1 Kaistella sp.
CTACAGGTTCTTCATCAATACAAAAAAAATGGTTTTTATATTTTTTATGAAAATGACTAGATGTTATTTTGGTGTATCCCATTTCTTTTAATTCTGTGCCCCATAAAAAATTAATGCTGTTTTTCATAAATGATATTATTAATTGATTGGTAAATCCGATCAAAATTGAAAAATTAAGATTTATTTAACTATACCATTCGGTTTTAATTTCGTCAATGCTCATATTTTTCCATTCTTCTTTCCATAACTCCCAATATGGTATATCATTAGAAGACGGTTCATTTACGCACCTATCAATTTGAACAATAGAAGGCAGAATAATAGATTCACCAACAAGTAAAGCTTCACCTTGTTTCAATGATGGCATTTTGTCAATTAGAGTTCCTAAAGTGTCTGGAAGAAGTTTTTTTACATAACCTTGGTCAATAGGATTTGTTAAACGCATAGCAATAAAGTTATTGCATTGTGAAAATATTGTTTCAGATATTTCAGATGGTCTTTGACTTGCAAGAAGTAAAGTGATTCCATATTTTCTTCCTTCCTTTGCTATTCTTTCAATTGATTTTTTAGAGGAACGATACTTAACTAAATCACTGTTTGGAACATATTTATGAGCTTCTTCATAAACAAGTAAAATAGGAATGTCATTATTGATTTTTTCATTTGGGTCTTTAGCGTTTCTTAGTCGTTTGTAAAAATAACCATATTCAAAAACCATTCTTGAGATTAGTGAAACTGTAATACTCAAAACCTCAAACGGAACACCACTCAAGTCAATAACTGTAACATTAGATTGTTTACCTGTCTGATAACCTATTAGCTGATTTAATGTTTCTTCAAAGGTTATTTCTTTTGATTTTTGTCCAAGTAAAAAATCAAGTCTATTATCATTTATTTTATTTTCTAATCTATTTACAAAATTGGTTAATTTACCATATAGGCTACCTTGGGTGGTTTTTTCTTGACCTTTTTTTGCGCCTGAAACATATTCTTCTCCTGTCCCAATTACTTCAGTATTTTTTTCTATTGCATATTTTAAAACATTGTCAATATCAAAAAAGAGTGGTGAGTCAAAATGAATTTTATTTTTTTCAGTATCAGAACCGCTAAAGTTCGTAATTCTGTCAGCTACAATAGCTTCTTTAAAAATAAATTTTTGATTATGGTCGTTTGCCTCTGTATCTAAAAAAAATTCTTCAAGCTCTTCACTATTTAAAAGCCAATAAGGCAAAACTAAATTTTTAATATCGATAAAATTAGCTGCAGGGAATGCCGATTTGTATTCGGAATGAATATCAAATATGATAACATGAGAATTGTTAATTGAAAAATCTCCACTTTTTTCTGAAACAGCTTTCTGTATAATTGTAGATAGGGTATGAGATTTTCCTGAACCAGTTGAGCCAACTATTGCAACATGTTTGTTAAAAAACTTATTACCGTTTACAGATATTCTTATGTTTGGATTAGAAGATAATGATGCAAAAGTAAACTTCTCATTTGGTTCAATTGATTGCTCATATATTTTTTTAATTTCTTCTTCAGTAGCTGGTTCAACTTTTTTTGGTGGAATTGCTAATGAATCTCCACCTCGAATAAATTTACCACTTTTTATCATTCCTAATGGAAGAGCTTCTATAGCATAATCTCGTTTTCCTTTATCATTCACAATAATTGAGAAGTTTTCAATAATTGCCATCAATATAGCATTTTCATTATCCGAAATTTTAAGATAAGAACCAACCTGCAAGGCTTCTCCTGCTAATCTAAAGTCTTCAAGGTTATCAACGATAACTTTTATTTTGTCAGGATAAACTGCAATTACCTCTGCATTTATTTGTTCTAATTCGTCTGCCATTTTATATAATTTTGTTGATGTCGGTTAGTTTTGAAAATTGAATCTGTGCTTGTTTAACATTTGGATATGAAATATCAAAAAAAGGATTCGTATTGTAGAACTGATAAATTTCTCTGGTTTTACTTATTTCACCTATCGTTAAGTCAATATGCTCAATTTTATTTAGTATTTTAATTTTAATAGAATTGCTACTATTAGCTTGTTTAGATATAGATTTTGGATTAAAATCTGAACCATCAAAATCAAATCCATCTATGAATAAGAAACCTTCTGAAAAAAGTTCTTTTTTCAATTCGAGCAATTCCTGTGGAAGAATGTTATGCAAATAAATATATGGACAGAATGTGTGTGGTTCTCTAGCGGAAAGTTTCGACCATTTTCTAGAAATAGTTAGGATTAAATCTTTTAGTTCTGCTCTTACATAATTTGTATTTGGAATTTCTATTATGAATAGGCGTTCGTAAGGTGAGATGTTTAAGCCTGTAAAGTATTGACCTCTTAATTCTGCAAATAATTTTGATTGTCCTTTATAAGTAACGAACCATTCGTTAAATAGCACTCTTTTAAAATTGATTTTTGTCAAAAACTCAGACTTGCTTATTTTCCTTTTTGCGATGTTACTTTCAATAGCAATGTCTTTTATTACTTTGAGAGCATTGTTATAGAAGAAATTTTCGGCTTCAAATGAATTACAACCAAATTGTGTCATCAACAGATTTGAAATTTTTGAAACTTGTGATTGGTATTCTAAAGCTGAAATATTTATGTCAAGTAAAGTGATAAAATCATCTAACTGTGTGTCTGTAAGACTGTGCTTTGTGTGATGATAGTACTTTACTTTTTTTTCACTATACGTTAGAAAATGGTCTTTGAGAAAAGTTGAGTTAATTGGTAAAGTTAGCTTTGTTTGCCCTGATTGAAAATAGCCATAAAGTTTATAATTTATTCTTTTCTTGGTCCCATTAGTCACTTCTTTATAATGGTCAAGCATTAGTCGAATTGGCTTTGCAATAACCGAATGATTGTATTCTGTCTTCGCGTAATACTTACATTGAACTGCTATTTCCTCTGTCGCCGTATTTATATCTACATCTTCAATCCCTTCAACAATTATTGTGTCAGTGTCAGTTTGTAATTCTAATAATTTCGCAATAGCATAATCAAATTGGTAGAAATATCCTTTTATAGTATCAATTGCTGTTCTATCTGCCATTAGTTGTGATTTTATTTGGTAAATATCTTAAATTATTACTTAAACAATAATATATATTGTAAAAATATAAAATTTACATAATGAGTTGTTAGTTTTTTATGGTCTTCTATAACTATCAGAAAGAATAAAATTTCTTTTCATTATATTGCTTATGTTTAGTTTCCATTTGCTTTTTCCTCTTCTAAATCAATTTGAAATCTTAAATCCCCAGCGGCATTTTCTAAGCCTTCATATATTAAATTTATTTCATCTCTCAAAGACATATAAATTTCTAAGCTTTTGAAAATTTCAGCA
Source organism: Kaistella sp. (assembly GCF_049588135.1). Taxonomy (GTDB): domain Bacteria; phylum Bacteroidota; class Bacteroidia; order Flavobacteriales; family Weeksellaceae; genus Kaistella. Next base: position 3,366 of record NZ_JBAVFG010000117.1, read on the forward strand.
TTTGACATTGATTTTGCTTTTTCTTCAATTGCTTTTATTCGCGAGAATTTTTTATTTAGCCAATTTAATTTATAAGTTTCTTCAAGTATTTTTCGTTTCTCTTTTTTTTCGAAGTCATCTTTTATTTCTTCAATTTCTTCAATTTCTATAAGATGTAAATATTTAAAAGAATAATAAAAAATATACTCATTAAATTCCCACTTTTGTGCAAAAGGAAAATAATCAATATATTCTCTTTTTAAAAATTTATAATTTTCCCTAGCAATGCTCATTTTTTGAATGATGAATTTCTTTAAAAGATTAGAGGAAGAAGACATTCTATTGTCAATGAAATTAAAATGATTGCTCAAAAAAAATTTCCAATCTTCTTCACTATTACTCGAAATTAGTTTCGATTTGTAGGGGTCTGCTATTTTTACGTTATACTTGGTGAAAAAGCTAGTGCTTTTCCAATCCGGTTGTTTTTCGGTAATAAAGTCTTTTAGAATTTTTAATGAAATAGAAACTAATAATTCTTCCTCGTGGATACTATGGTATAAATTGTTTCTTACATTGTGACAAAATGAAAGTAAATATTTTTCCTTTTCATTGATTATGTTTTCATTGAAAGAAAACTTTAATAGTTCGTCATAATAATTTAGGACTTTTTTTCTAAGTTTTTCTGTGTATTTTTTTTCCTGATATTTAGAAAATTCAGTGTCAAATTGGAATTTTTGTTTAGCTAACGAGTTTAATTGTATTTCAACAAAATTATCTAGAAATATAACAGCAAGTCTTTGAAATCTAAAATCCTTAGATTTTCCAAATTTTGCTGATTCTGCCAGTTGAGTTTTGAGTAGAATTACTTTTTCCATTCAGGTTTTAATATCATCGATCTTGTTTTAGATATTCAAGTGTACAAAGAATTGGTTATTCGCCTCTTTTCTTTATTTTATCATACTCTCCAAAAGTATCGACTTCTTGAGCGTGAACTCTTATTGTATTAAGGTGTGAATTTATACCTTTATCTTCATAAAATTCCTCCAATGTTTCGATGGAAATCCACCTACTTCCAGCAATATTATTTACAAAAAGCTCTTCAAAAATACTTCCTTTTATACTTTTATCTTTAATAGATTTTTTTGTTAATTTTCCATCTTTATCGAGTAAAGCTAAAGTTTGACATAATGGGATGTGGTATCCTGATGTTATTAATTTGCTTTCATTATGTTGTAATTTTGAAGTTGGTCGTAAAAATGCTGAATAATAAGGGAATCTATATTCACCACGTTGTTCATCTGGTCCTTTGCAAAAATTTGAATCGCAGATATGATTTTTCATTTTAAGCAATTGTGCACGCATATTTTTTGAAGAAGATTCGTATAAAACATTATTATCCCATGTTTTATATTGCATGTGAGCAAATCTAACAAGTTCATTCTCCATGCTAAAATGTTCGTAGATTAAATCTACTCCTAAAATTGCTTCATCCTTATCTGGGTGTAAGAGTCGCAATCTTAAAACTTTATCTCTTGAAATAGCATAATCTTTATAATGATCATTTTCATAAAGAGGTTTCCCAAAATAATCATCTCTGGTTTTCAAATAATAATCATGATTTAGGCTTTTGTGTTCTGATTGAACTCTTGGAGTAAAATATTCTTTTGCAGCAATTAAACCAAATTTTCGTTTTTTAAGAAAAGTGTTATTTTCCGTTTTAGTTTTTAAAACTATTTCAAGTTTATCTAGTTCATCTTGAATTAAGATAACAGGTTCAACAATTGTCTCTGCGTCACTCATTGCTTCTGACATTTCTTTATAATATTTAACTATTTCATTTTCGTTTTTTGAAACGAGTAGAGTTATTATAGAATTATAAAGATTTTCGTTTAAATCATGAATAATACTAAAAGCAAATTCGTAAGTTATTGGTAAAGTTGAATTCTTTGCAAGTGTTACAGATTCTCTAATAGCATTGACTGTTTGAAATGCTAGATCTCTTCTTTCATCTTCCGGAATTTCTTGATTTGAAAAATAGTCGTTCTCTATATTCATATGTTTAAATAAAATTTCTGCTAAATTGAAATAAAGTATGATAAATATCATACTTTATTTCAAATGTATAAAAAACTTTATGTAATTCCTTACGGTTTCCCATAAAAGCAAAAAATTCCCAACTTTCATTCATGATTTTTAAACAAAATTCCCAAGTCAGTAGATTTTGAACAGAAGCACAGTTTTAAATATACGTATATTTAAAAATATATGAATAATCATCTAGAGCCTTGTATTTTTTTACAATAAATAATATTGTTGTATCTTTGCTTAACCAATAAGTTAAGTTTTGAGTAATTTTTGTCTTATTCGATCTTGTGAAATAAATAGAGCTAGGTTTTATCTAAATTTTGATGATTCAGAATTAATGACGAAAATGAGTAATGTACACAGAGATAACAGATCATATAAGAAGCTTGAACTTGTATTAGCAGCTATACGTTTAAAAACAGCAAACAGAACACAATATAATTTTGAAGCAAATTTAGCTTGTGGCAAAGTTTATGCAATCAAGGTTGATGAACATCGTTTTTATACTTTAGAGAAGACTTCTGAAGGATATAGAGATTACTACATTACTAAATATGGAAGAAAACAATCTGATAAAAATACAAAAAAATTGACGGATATAATAGATTCAATAGATAACATCACAATAGAAATAACAAAATGGATCACTTAATTCAATTGAATAATTTTAATTCTTGTAAGCATCAAGTCATGCACGATATGGACGAGTCTTTGGTGAGTCTTAGATTTTTAAAAGAAATTGATGATTATTTGGAATATAAAAACTTAACAAATAGAGATTTAGCTAATGCTCTCGGATTTAGTGAATCTTACATTAGTCAATTAATGACCGGTGTAAAGAAAATTAATATTTCTTTTATAAATAAATTTGAAAAAAACTTTAATTTAGAATTTGATATAAAAATAAAAGATTGTACAAAAAATAATTTTTTTAGATTTAATACTGCTAATACAGTATATGAGATTAATATTTTGGTAAATACGAATATTTCCAGTAGTAATTTTTTTCAACATAAATTTTATAATGAAAATTTTATGGATGTAGATGATGCTATAATAAATGAATAAATATGATAAAAGACACTATTTCAAAAGTACAAATTAAATACTCATCTATCAATGTTCAAAAATTTGCGCAGTTTGATGTTGCTGACTTTACTTTAAATGGTGAAAATGATTTAGAGTATGTGTCTGATTTTCAAGCTCATATTAACGAGGAACGACAAGAGTTTGGAGTAACATCGACAGTTAGAGTAAAAATTATATCTATTGATGAAATATTCTGTGAACTTAAGGTTACTTCAATGTTTTTAGTAAAACCTTTCGATATAATTAAAATTGACAAGGAAAGAAATAAGATGGATATACCTGAAAATCTAATACATGAAGTTACGGATATAATTATGTCTACAGTTAGAGGTATATTACATGAAAGATTACGAGGTACAAAACTACAAAATGAAGTGTTGCCTTTAATAGCCGCAAACAAAGTACTTCCAACATAACTCAGTTAAACGATTGGGAGCTAAAATTAATTCAATAAACAATGTGAAAACCCTTTAAATCAATCTTTATAAAGAATTTCTCTGACATTGCTTATTACATCTATAACGCCATCTTGAACTCTGTGCTGGCTTATCTACATTCATTTTTTAAAAAGATGAACAGAGTTATATCAATTGATAATTATTAAACCAAATGCATTTCATAGTCTCTACTTCTTTTCACTGAGACTATCTTTCATTTCTAATAATAAATATTAGAAGGAGGTTGGTTATTGTGCCTTTTACTAGCATCTTGCAGATATTCCCCATTAGCTTTTATTTTTAGGGTAAATTTTTAGAAATCCAACTGATATGCTCGACAGAATACGTGAGATCAATTGGGACTATATTTTTTTCAACGTATCTTATGCCAATATCTGTTAGTTTACCGGCTCTGATTGGACTTTTTAGCCAATCAACATCTTTTTTGAAAGAATAATCTTTAATTAGGTAAGAGGGCTTATTGATTATAGTATAATCCTTTCCTGTATAATCCTTCAAAAAAAAATGGCTATCTTCCATTTTAATATTTCCTTTAACATTTTCTGTACTTAGTATGCAAGCTTTAAATGTTAAAGGTTTATCAATCCATTCTAAAAATATAATTGGATGTTGATTTTTTTTGATATTCCAAAAAATATCCCCTTTGTTAAAATTTAGGTCGTTCATATTTGTGCTGTTTATATACTATAAATAATTTTTCATATAATTACGGTTTCCCATAAAACCCAAAAAAAGGGTCTTTTCACACTTTTGTAAAAACTAGAAATCCCAACTCTCGTCAGGATTTTTTCAATTCTATATTTCGTAATATCAAAATCAAATTCTCGCGGATTTTTTAGTCGAGGGAATACTTCATTCATTTCGGCTAATATTGTTCTTAACAATTTCTAATAAATCCTTTCTTGCTGCCTGCAACTGTCTTTCAAACATTTCAATAGTTTCCTTTAAAGGGTTGTTTAAGGTTTCTACATTGGCTACTATGTTTGATGCAGTTACACCACAATTGTCATAAAAATTATTTGTATTATATAGTACTTTATCTTCTGTAAAATCGCGTAAACCTTCAAAAGTAACACCCAATGCAATTGCCACTTCATTTAATTTTTCATCGCCAATATTTTCTGCTTGTTCAAGCTTGGAAATAGCTTGTTTGGAAACACCAAGTTTTTCTGCTAAGTCAGATTGCGTAAAGCCTCTTAATTTCCTAACTCGTTCAATTTTTCGTCCTCTTTTTAGGCTAGCTTTATTCGTGAAAATTTCAGTCATGTCGGAGTTGTTTAATTGTTATTTTTACTTTTAAGTATTTCTATCTTTTCTTTTTCACTTGCTAATAGCCGTTCATACAGTTCTACAACTTTTTCAATCGGACTAAAAACTTGATGGATTCCATGTGCATTTTCAGTTATAGTAGTATTATCCACTTTATTTTCAATACTGTAAAAAGCCTGACTCTCGTTGAATTCTTTTATCACTTCAGCTGTAACATTAAGTATTTTAGCAATCTGAAAAATAATTTCATCATCAATAATATCAGAATTTTCTATTAACGAATATTCCGCCTGGCTTATGCCAAGCTCAATAGCTACCGTCTCTTGCTTAAGACCCTTTAGATTTCTGAGAAATTTAATATTAGGACCAACTCTAACAGCTTTTTCCATAATTGATAATTTTTATTACAGCAAATATAATAATAAAAGTCAACCTAATACAAACAAAAGTCAACCTATTTTGTTTTTTTGAAAGAATGTTAATTTATTTCTTTGTATTAGTCAAAATGATGCTTAGGATTCTAGTTCATAATTGTATAGTTATATCAGGATTTATCTATTAATCTGTATAGTTATTTTAGGACGGGTCAACCTAAAAAATTGGTAGAGGACCCTTCCGGGATGCTTAATGGTTTCCCCTAGGATACTTCATGGATAGTTCATGAGGAGTTCATGAAAAGTATTTGAGAATTTCACTACAAAAGTGCAGTTCAGATCAATGGTAAAATAATAGAAACTATGATCTTTTTTTATAAGAATTCATAAAAGAATAAGACATTCATATCAATTATTTTTCAAAGGATTTGTCTTTAGCGGGAAAGTGCCCCAATTATTATTTGTTTCTACCCACTTTCCCCTAAAGCAATCCTGATGATGTGGTGATGTGGAAAAGAGAAAGACGACAACTAGCATCTGGCAGCCAACACCTGACATCCCGCACCCAGCAATAAAAACGCCCTTTCCCTAAAGTTTGCAGACCCCACAGGAAAGAGCAATAACAATTATCAGTACAAAAATGAACTAACAATTAAAAAACAAAATTATGAAAAAAATCCTATTGAACTTAGGACTTGTTTCCGGTTGTGTGGTGTTTTCTGCGATTCATTCGCAGGCGCAGGCACAAACCCGTACCGTCACGGGCACGGTGAACAACGGAGAAAAACCCATCAGTGGGGTAGTAGTTACCCAGGAAGGCAGCAGCCAAATGACGATCACCACCGCAACGGGAGCTTTCTCGCTCCAAATTACAGGGGAAAATCCCATCCTTATTTTCCGACATCCGGAGTACGGTGAAAGAAAAATCACTACTGATGGAAAGTCCACTTTTACGATTGCTCTCACGGAAAAAGTAAAGTCGATTGAAGAAGTGGTATTGAATGCGGGATATTATAATGTGAAGGCAAAAGAGAGTACGGGGAGTATTTCGAAAGTGACTGCGAAGGATATTGAGAATCAGCCGGTGAATAACGTGCTTTCGGCCGTGCAGGGTAGGATGGCGGGGGTGAGTGTTGTCGAGAACAGCGGCATTGCCGGCGGTAGCTTTGATGTGCAGATTCGCGGAAAGAACAGTTTGAGAGCAGATGGCAACTATCCGTTAATCATCGTTGATGGAATACCGATAAATACAATCTCAAATTCATTTTCGGTAATCTCCTCAGGAGTTCTACCAAAGGGAAACGCTAACCCGTTGAATTCAATTAGTCCTAATAATATTGAAAGTTTTGAAGTGCTGAAGGATGCTGATGCTACCGCAATATACGGTTCAAGAGGTGCTAATGGAGTGATCTTAATCACTACTAAACACGGAGGAAAAAGAAAGTCTTTGCTGCAGATATCATTAAGCACAAGCATTTCTAAAGCTAATCGTTTTCTGCAGCTTTCGGATACGGAAGAATATCTGCAGATGAGAAGAAACGCATACAAGTTTGATGGTATAACTGCTTATCCAAATACTGCTTACGATATTAATGGTAAATGGGATAGCAGCAGAGAATCGGACTGGTATAAAAAATTTATAGGCAGAGAATTTATCGGACAGCAACAGCAAATATCATGGTCAGGAGGAACTGATAATGCCCAATGGTATTTGGGTATAAATAATCTGAACCAGCAGTCGCCTTTCGGCAATGAATTCGGTTATACGAGAAAGGGGGTTGATTTCAATTCAACATTTTTTACAGCAAATAAAAAGTTAAAAATAACTCCCACACTTCAATATTCTATTCAAAAAAATAATCTCGCAGATTCTGACCTTACAAATCATATTTTTCTTAGTCCGAATTCACCTGATCTTTATACAACAACGGGAGACCTTAATTGGGAATACAATACGTTTGACAATCCATACGGACGGCTGGAAAACAAGTATAAAACAAATATCAATATGCTGTCTATGGGTATAAATGCTGAATACAATATTGAAAAAAATTTAGTTTTTAAACTTAACACTGGATATACCAATACCCAGCAAAAGGAAATGCGATTAAATCCATCATCTGCCTTTAATCCTAATTTAGGTTATACCAGCACTATTTCCCAGAATTATTCGGGCAGAATAATCCGCGAAAGCTGGATTGTCGAACCTCAGCTACACTGGAATAAGACGTATGGAAAACATAAGATTTCCACTCTTATTGGCAGCACGTGGGAAAACAGAGAAGATGCGCTTTTTAGGGTATTGGCATCAGATTTTCCATCCAACTCTTTGATAGAAAATACTTCTTCTGCAAAAGTTCAGAAAATTTTAGAAGATACTGGAATACAATACAGATATATGGCTTTTTTCAGCAGATTGAATTATAGCTACAATCAGCGATATATCCTGAACTTTACAGCAAGAAGAGACGGATCCAGCCGTTTTGGACCTGACAAGAGATTTTCTTCTTTTGGCGCTATTGGTGCAGCATGGCTTTTTTCTAATGAAAATGCACTGAAAAATTCTTTGTGGCTAAGTTATGGAAAACTCCGTACGAGTGTAGGAACAACCGGAAGTGATTTGATAGGAGATTATCAATTTATGGATACTTATACTACAGCAAATGGTAATTATAATGGTACAATAGGAATGTATCCATCCCGTCTATTTAATCCAGAGTTCAGTTGGGAAAAAACATTAAAACAGGAAGCAGCTCTCGAACTTGGATTTTTAAAGGATAGGATTAATTTAACATTAGTATACTATCGCAATCGTTCTTCAAATCAATTGACAGGAATTCCACTTCCGGCGACAACAGGATTCTTAACGGTGCAATCTAATTTTCCTGCAAAAGTTGAAAATACCGGTATTGAGGCAGAGCTGAATGCCATGTTTTTTAAAAAACATGATGTTGATTGGTCTTTCTTCGGAAATATTTCCGTACCAAAAAGCAAGCTATTACAATTTGACAATATAGAATCCTCATCATATGCAAACATTTATCGAGTTGGAGAGTCTATGAATATCAAAAAGGTTTACGAGCTGAAAGGTGTAAATCCTCAAACAGGAATATATGAGTTTACAGATTTTAACGGTGATGGAAAAATTGATGCAAATGATAGAACAAAGGTTGTCGATTATGGAGTTAAATTTTATGGGGGCATCGGCAACAACATTAGTTTTAAAAATATTTCCGCAGGTTTTCTTTTTCAGTTTGTGAATCAACGGCAATATAATTTAGATTACAATTTACCTATTTTAGGTATTATGAGGAACGTACCTACTTATATGTTGGATTACTGGACACCAGAAAATACTACAGCGACATATATGAAGCCGACTACGGGTGCTGATAGCGCTGTAATGAAAGCTTATTCCCAATACCAAAGTAGCGATGCAATGATTGTAGACGCGTCGTATGTAAGACTAAGCAATCTTAATATAGGATATAAGATTCCATTAAATTATAAATTGATTCAGGAATTTTTTTTACAACTGCAAGCTAAAAATATTTGGACTATGACAAAGTACAAAGGGCTTGATCCCGAGGTTCAGGGGTTGTACATGCCTTCCGTCAGAATATATTCATTAATTGCAACACTTAAATTTTAATATTATGAAAAAATTAACAAATTTTATATTAGACTCTTATTTAAAAATTATTTTTATAATAATAACAGCTACTTCCAGTTTTTCTTCGTGTGAACAATTTTTGGATCTGAATGAACCTACTAATCAAATTTCGAGCAATATCATATTCTCTGACAAAAGATTAGCTTTGGCTGCAATATCTGATCTATATGCAAATTTAAGAACAAATACTTTATTAAATGGTGGGTTATATGGCAGTGGTTCGCTACTGGGTTGTTATACTGATGAGCTTACATCAGTAACAGCTAGTTCACTGGATTTCAAAACTTTTTTTGATTTAGGAATTGTACCTACTACTCCAGCAATTGATAATATTTGGATCAATGCTTTTAAGCAAATTTATGCAGTGAATAAAATTATCGAAGGATTGGAGAATAGCAATGCTTATATTGATGAAGTATCTCGAAAACAAATGCTTGGAGAGGCATTAGCTATAAGGGGTGTCTTGCATTTCTATCTAACGAACATATATGGAGCTATTCCTTACATAACAAGTACAGATTATCATCAAAATAGGAATGCTTCAAAATTCCCGACTACAGAAATATACAAAAAAACACAAACTGATTGGGAAACAGCTGACAATATTCTAGTAAGCGAATATCCCGCTGCTGACAGAACTCGTATTAACAAATCAGCAGTTAACTTATTGCTGGCACGTCTTCATTTGTACCAAAAAAACTGGGCAAAAGCAAAGGATTACGCACAAGTTGTTATACAGAACTCAATGTATAATACAGAAAACGATATCAGTAAGGTCTTTTTGAAGGACAGTAAAAGTACGATATGGCAATTTACTTCTGTGGACACGGGATACAATACAATGGAAGGGCAGTATTATATATTCATTGCATTGCCACCATCAAATGTTGTACTAAGTGACAATTTGATGAATTCTTTTGAAGCATCGGATCTGCGAAAAAGTATGTGGACTAAAACACTGTCTAATGCTACTATGTCTTATACCCATCCATATAAATATAAGCAAAATACCAAAACATCTGCTTCTTTGGAGTATTCTGTTGTGTTACGAGTAGAAGAGGCATACTTAATCCTTGCTGAAAGTCTAAATGAAATGAATGATACTGCCATAGCATTGAATTATCTTAATAAAATCAGAATTAGAGCCGGACTTTCTCCGATTTCTATTATTTCCCAAAGCCAATTCAGAAATGAATTAGAAAACGAAAGAAGGCACGAGTTTTTTACAGAATTCGGACACCGGTTCTTTGATTTAAAGCGTTGGAATAGATTGGATAATGTTATACATAACTTGAAACCATCGTGGCAATCTTATATGGGAATTTTACCAATCCCGCAAAGAGAACTCCTGGCAAATCCTCTATTAAATCCTCAGAATAATGGTTATTAAAGTTTCAAGAATTTTATTACTTTTTTTATTGATTTTCGATTACCATATGAATGGACAGTTAATTAAAAATAAGGCAGAAGGAAATAGCTGGTATAAGATACATAATCAAGAGATAAGTGCTGATGGCAAATGGGTTTACTTCACAAAAAGATTTGATAATTTCAAAGTAGAAGGAATATTAATGAATATACGGAATAAAAAAACTTTTAGATTTGAAGATTCGCAAAAGGTAGTTCTAAACGATAATTTTTTTCTTGCAATGCAGAGTGATAACAGAATGGCTTTTGTTCAAACTAAAAACGGTATGCAGAAAGAAATTCCATCAGTTAAATCGTTTTATGCGGGCAACAATTCATCGGCAGTGATTATTTTAACTAATGGAGACTGGTGTGTATTAGATAGAACTGGAAATTTACAGCAAAAAGGTTTAGGAATAAAAAAAGTTGAAGCTTTTGAAAACGATAGGTTTTTAATGCTTTATATGGCAGATAAAGCAGCGTTGCTGGATACAAAGTTTTTAAAAGTACATTTCCAAACTGATTTTTCATCGGAAAATATTTTAGCCCAACATCATAGTGAAGCTTCGCGGACTTCAAGGTTCTTGATAAAAAAAGATAATAAACTTTATATTAATAAGTACTTTTGGGATAATGATAAAGTTTATTCTGTTCCAGCAAAAGGTTTAGATAACTCATTCAGTCAATTCAGCTTCGGAGATTCCGACATATTAATCGCAACAAAGCCTACAAATTATAATGAGAAAACAAATGAAATTGAACTGTGGGACAGCGATGAGAAAGCATTAAAACCTTATTTAGAGCGAAACCGAAAAATAGGATATGATGCAATTGTATTGGATTATTTGCAAGATGAAATTTTTGTAAATAATTTCTCAGACGAAGTGACAAGTCGTTATTTGGTGTTTGGAGACCAATACTTATTGGAAGTGAATGACCTAGCTAATGATACTTCTACTACAGAATTTATTATTCCTAAAATTTCACTTCGCAGGTTGGGGAGTAGTAAAGAAGAGTTTTCCGTTCAGAATACAAGATTTTATACGCCTATATCAGAATTAAATTTATTATTTTATTTTGATAAACACGATTGGTACTTTTACAACGTACTTACAAAAGAAAATACCAACATCACTCATAATCTGGACGATGAATTTTTTAATACGAACAGAATGAATATCAAGCAAACAAATCCAGTAGATTATATTTATTTCTCAAAAGATTTTTCTTCTGCTTATTTAACAAGTAGGAATAATATATGGAAAATGGATTTACATAAAAAGATAATGAAAAATCTTACACAAAACAGTGATAATAATATTTCATATAGTATTCTCAATCGTAAGCCAACTAGTGTGCAAAAATTAAAATGGACAAGTACGAAAATCATTCAGGAAGATAATTTGATTATAAAGGGCGTTTCAAAAGATGAGCTGTCGGAAGCATTGTTCTCGATAGGTAATGAACAGACAACCACTATTGAACCCTTTGGGAATTACCATTTTGATCAATTAATCATTAATGATCTCTACATTAGTTATACTATGGAGAATTTTAATACACCATATAATCTTGTTATTACTGATGCCAAAGGCAAAGAAAAACAGTCTGTAAAATATTTACTATCTCTAAACAATTTTCCAAAAGCTGAAATATCAAGATGGAAAAATCAACAAGGTAACCCAGAATTTCTTACAGTAATCTTGCCACCTGATTATAATCCATTGATAAAATATCCGACCATTGTCAGAGTATATGAGAATGAAGCAAAATCTTTTAAATTTTTTGAATATCCTTCTTATTACAATCAGGCTGGTTTTAATGCTTCACTCCTTGCCTTAGATAATTATATTATCCTTTATCCAAGAATTAATTACAAAATTAATGAAGCAGGAAAATCTGCATTTGTGTCAGTAATGGAAGCGATTGATTATGCAGAAAAAAAATATAGTATTGATAAAGATAGATTAGGAATAATAGGGCATTCATTTGGGGGTTATGAAACAAATTACATTATTACACAGACTCCTATTTTTAAAGTAGCAATATCCGGTGCCTCAATTTCCAATATCTTAGGTTCATATTTTACTATGAGCAAAAAATATTTTAGACCAAATATTTGGAGGTATACAGATCAAAGTTTTAGATTTTCCGATGGGTTTTTTAATCTGAAAGAAGAGTATGTTAATAATAATCCTATTTTTTTTACCGATCGTATTACCACACCAATTCTCTTGTGGGCGGGTAAAGAAGATAGGCATATAGACTGGGAAGAAAGTCTTTCCTTCTTTATTGCGATGAAAGACCTGAATAAAACATCACGTCTTCTTTTATTCCCAGGTGAAAGCCATACCTTAACAGACTTGAATCATCAAAAGGAAGCTACAAAAGTTTTTAAGGAATGGTTTGACAAGTATTTGAAATAAATATTCTGTAAAAAATTTTTAATTTATAAAAATAGCTGCCTCGTGG
>NZ_JBAVFG010000118.1:0-9043 GCF_049588135.1 Kaistella sp.
TTCCAGATTTCACTTTTCCAGAAATTACCAATAAAATTTATTACATCGAAGATTCATTGTGTTACACTCTTGATATAGAAAAAAGTAACAGCATTGTATTTTCAGAAATTTCAAAAAAACAAAAACCATTTTTAGTGGAAAACAAGAAAGAAGGTGCGCTTTTTTCAAAAGACCGGATTCCGAATTATAAAAACCGAAAAAATCTAACCGACACGGTTTTATTCAACAAAAAGTACAAGCGATTTGAAGTGAATTCACCTTGGAATTATACCCGTTTTTACATTTATCCAACCGATACCATTTTACCGTATTCTCTTTACAAACATGCTGAAAAAGATTATCATGGAAGGCTTGAACGGATTGATTCCTACAATAAAAAGAATGATATTTTTGTTACGCTTCAATTAATGCCAAGAAAAAAATGGGACAACGAAGCCAAGGAAATTTTTGAATTTAACCGTTTCGTTAAAAACAGAAAAAGTGAATAATTTGTTCAACTATCCCGTTTCTGAAAATGAAATTTCCATAATGCAGGGAACTATAAACGAACTCATTGTTTTTGAAAATAAGAGTGATATTTATTCATTTTTAGAGCTTCTGAAATTGAATAATCAAACCAATGACAGGACGCTTATTACTTTGAATTCTACTGAAAATGTGAAGGAATTACTCAACAGATATCAGGATTTTGAAGGCAAAATATTTCTTTGCCTAACTGGTAATAGAAGAGGAAATGCAGCAACCGAGAAAATTCTAGTAGCGTTGCAAAACAAAAACATCAAAGACATCCGTTTATTGTACGGAATTTCTGAAAATGGAAATCAAAATCTGGGAGAATATCTAAAAAATAAACTTCATCTTCAAAATAAAAATACTAAATTAGTTGAGTTAAAAACTCCAGAAAATGAAAACAATATTATTAAATCAAATGGAATTCCCGACACTCAGCACTTGGGATCCGGATTTTCTGAACGAAATTCTGGAAAATTTAGCGAAAACAGCCAATCCGAGCAAAACGGAAATTCAGGAAGTGGACAAACTTTGGGCAGCAACAATGCTGGAAATGGACTTGCAATCTCAGAGCGGTTCGATTTGGGAAGAGAACGAGGAGGAAGATCCGCAATTAGCCCACAACAAAATGATGTTCGAGAAAATGAAGAAGGAGAAAATTCCCTGGTCGGAATATTAAATTTAATAACAGGTATTGAGGAATTAGACCTTCTGATTTCAAAATATCGCTTTCATAAAATCGCCAACGAACAGGTTGCGGAAGTAGTTTCCGCAGCTTGTTTTGTTTCTGGCAACAATGAAATTCTATTAAAAGAAAATCTAAAAATCACCGATGATTTAAAAGATATTTGTAATCAATTCAAAAGTGGCGGAACAGCGAAAGAAGGCAGAGGGATTTTAGATGAATATTACACCGATTCAAAAATTGTGGATGTCGTCCGAAATTTAATCAAAAATCAATTTAAAGATAAAAATGAAATTTCTGTTTTAGAACCGAGTGTAGGAACAGGAAATTTCGTTTATGCCGCAAAAGCTTTAGGAACAAAAGCAAATGTTACCGCTTTCGAAATCAACGAAACTACTGCGAAAATTACTAAAATTTTTCACCCCGAAATTGATGTTAATTTAAGATCTTTTGAAACCGAATTTATTAATGAAAATGGAAGCAAAAAAGAGGTTTCGAAAAAATATGATTTAGTCATCGGAAATCCTCCTTACGGTGAACATCGTGGTTTTTATAAAGGTTTAGGTGAAGAACCCAATATTTCCAAATATGAAGATTATTTCGTAAAGCGAAGTTTGGACGTTCTGAACGACGAAGGAATTTTTGCAATGGTTCTTCCTTCATCTTGGCTGAACAGACAGAAAAAACTGAACGGAGCTGAAATTACGCACGCTTTCCGATTGCCTTCTGGTGCGTTTTTCGGTACTAAAATCGGAACAGATATTATTATTCTAAAGAAAAATTCTCAAAAGCAAAATCAGGATATTTCAAGATATTTCGAGCAAAAGCATGAGAAAGTTTTAGGCGAAATAAAAGAAAGAAGTAATCAGTTCGGAAGATTGGAAACTTATGTTTCAGGTAATCTTGATGATGCTCTTTTGCAAATCGCAAAAATTCTGTCTCAAAAAAACACCGAAAGAATCGGCAATCTGTTTGAAGATTTGTTTTTGGAAAATACGGAAACAAAAAACGAAGATTCTAAGAAGATTGAAAACCAAAATAAAAATAAGTTCAATGTAACTGAAGCTCAAGAAAAAATTGAATTGGTACTTTCAAAACTCAATGAGATTAAGTTTAAATCTCCCACAATTACTTCTGAATTAAGGAAATATGAAAAGCTTCACGAAGATTTAATTATAAAACCCAAATCGTTTTCGGAGGAGAAATTAAAAGCGCTAATTGAAAAAAGCGATAGAATAATTTCTATTCACAATACGAAAACGGAGAAGGAATATTTAATCCAAACAAAACCAGAAATAAAGAAAGGTATTTTAAAATATCAATTCTCAAAAAAGGATGAAATTGTAAATTCTTCTTTGCAAAATAGTTCTGAGCTTAGCGATGAGGAAATAGCTTCATTCAAAGCTACTTCTTATGATGGTAGGATAAAAAACTTTTCAAGACATTTTGATTTTGCGAATTATTATAAGGAAGAATACATTCATGATTTTTACTATGCAGAAGGGAATATATATCAAAAGCTGGAACAATTAGAAAAAGATTACAGTGAAGATTGGGGAATAGGTGGACTTGAAAAGAAGCAATACGAAAAGCAAAAATCATTGTTAGAAAGGGTGCTGCCAAAACCTAAAACACTTGATCAGATTTCAATAAGTCCAAACCACGAATTTGTACAAAAATTTGAATTAGGACAAATTGAAAAAGAAACTTATAATTATGGAACAAAACGTTCAGAAATAGTAATTGTTGACTACAATCTTGCAGAAAAATTTAAAGATTTTGTCGGCACTTTATCTAGTGAAGCTTTCGCAGGTTCTTCAGCTTGGGAAGTTAAAAGTTTTGTAGATAATGAAACGGTTACTGGTAGCGATAAAGAAAGAAATGGGTTGGTCAGAGAAAGACGAAAAGCCGCAGCCAATGATTTATTTCAAAAATTTGTTCGCGAAGAATTGCCAGAAGATCTTCGCCAACGTTTCGTAAAAGATTTTAATAGAAATTACAATAATATTCACGTTCCGGATTATTCGAAATTTCCTTTATTTTCTAAAATTCATCAAAATTTCAAAGGAAAAGAATTAAAATTAACAGAAGTTCAAAAAGCAGGAATCGGCAGACAAACTACAAAAGGAGTTGGATTACTTGCACACGAAGTTGGCTTTGGGAAAACACTTTCCGGAATTCTTTCAATGCACGAAGCCATGGAACGAGGAAATGCGAAACGACCAATCATCGTAGTTCCGAATGATAGTATTCTGAAACAATGGGTAGAAACCATTTTTGAAACCATTCCCAATGCTAAAGTGAATGTTTTAGGGAATTTGGGGAAAGATTTCGACCTTTCAAAATTTGATAATAAAGACGGTGAAATTACCATTGTTACTTATGAAGGTTTCAATAATATTGGATTTTCATCAGAAATCACCGAAGAATTGGCTTCAAAATTCAGTTACATTTCCATCAGTGAGATGAAAAGTGTGACCAATACGGAAAGAGAAAACCAAATTGATTTACAGAAAGAAAAAGAAGTAGAGGGAAAAATGAAGCGTGGAAAAATCTATGATTGGGAAGATTTTGGTTTTGATCATTTCACTTTTGATGAAGTTCATAATGCCAATCACATTGTAGGAAAAGTAAAAATTGAAGACCGACGATTTTCATCTGACTTTAGAAATCAGAACCAGCAAACCTCGAAATTAGGAATCAATACTTGGATGGCAGCGCAATATATTCAAGATACACAAGATGGAAGAAATGTTACTTTGCTTTCTGCAACGCCATTTACCAACAAGCCTTTAGAATATTATTCGATTTTATCTTTAGTTGCAAATAAACGTTTGGAAGAATCGGGATATTTCAATGTGAATACATTCTTTGAAACTTTTATGGAAGCGGATAATGATATGGAAATCGATGCGAAAGGTGATGTGAAATATAAAGCCAATGTTCGAAGATTTAAGAATAATTCTTTGTTTCAGCAGTTGTTATCAGAGTTTATTGACATTAAAGGTGAAGAAGATAACCCGGAACTGAAACGCCCAAATAAAATCAATAAAGAATATAAAATCGAGCAAAACGATCTGGCGAAAGAGCAATATGATTTATTGAATGAAAACTTTAATCAAACCGAGAAAGGCGCAATTTTGACGCATATTTTGAATGCTCGACTGATTGCAATTTCACCGTATTTGTCACCTTATTATGAGGACGAAGAACCAAGTTTGAAAGAATTTATTGAATCATCAACGAAGTTGAAACAAACTATGGATTTAATTAAGCAGAATAAAAAAGACATTCCTCAGTCCGGGCAAATTATCTATTCTGAATTAGCGGTTGCACAGTTCCCCAAATTAAAGGAGTATCTTATTAATGAAATTGGATTTAAACCAGAGGAAATTGGAATTATTACTGGTGCAACAAGCAAGAAAAATAGAATTTCTATCCAAGATGATTTTAATTCTGGAAAAATAAAAGTGGTTATTGGTAGTGAAGCGATTCAAGAAGGAATGAATCTGCAAGAAAATACGACGGATGTGTATATGCTTTCTTTGCCATACAATTTCACCTCGTTACGCCAAGTTGAAGGAAGAGCGTGGAGACAGGGAAATAAGAATGAAAATGTGCGGGTGAATTTTATGTTGACCAATGATAGCATTGATGTTTTTATGCTTCAAAAATTACAGGCAAAACAATCAAGATATTTGGAAGCGATGAAAAAAGGAGCCGATGTTTTGGATGTTTCAGACATTAGTGCTCAGGAATTAAAAACTTCCATCATTACCAATCCAGAAACCAGAGCCAATATAGAAATCGAACTCATCAAAAGGAAGATTGAAAGTGAGAAAAATAAATTCCTTGCCGATAGTGCTTTTGTATTAAGAAAATATGAAGATGTTTTGAAAGTAAAAGAGTTGGTTACAAAAGCTGAACATTCTTACAATAGAATTGAGGGTTATTCGAAAAATGGCGACGGAAATTCTGAATATTGGGCAACCCAATTGCCATCTTACCAAAAAACGATTAATCTACATAAAGCTCAAGTTCAAGAAGTAATTGAAAATTTAGCTCAGAAAGGAATAGATATTTCTCAAATAGAATATCAAGCCAAAATTACTGAGGATAAAATTGCGGAATTAGATAAAAAGTTGGAAGAACTTCCAGAGATGAGAGAGAATTTGGTGGCTTTGTATCAATTGGAAAAAGAGAAGCAACTTGAAGCTAATGAGAATAAGGATTATGTGAGGGAAAGAGGGGATGAGAATTTTTCTCTTTTTAAAAAAAATCAGATAAAGGATTTTAAAAATAATTCAGAAACCAAAAATTTATTAAATGAAGAATGCGTAATATCTATGATTAGGAAAAGATGAATGTTTTTACCCCCAATAAATTGGAACCTTATTTTATCGAACAAATTTGAAAACGCTATCTGGTTTTGGAAGCTTGATTTTGGTTTAAAAATCGACAGTCATCAGCAGAAGGAATATTGAATCGGGTAAAATTTCGGAGAAACTTGCACACAAAAATAATATTCCATCAGCTACTTTTGATGAAATTTTTAAGGATACACGACGCCTGTTTACATTTTTACGGTATAGAAAAAGAAAAATTGATTGGTCTGAAAGTAATGATATAGAAAACAAGTGAAAGAATAAATTAAAACTTAAGATTCAAGTTAAGATTTAACATTTGAAATATTTCCGTCTTCCAATTCTTTCTTCCTTTGTTTTATAAAATCAGTTGGTCGTATTCCATTGATTTCCTGAAACAGGTCAGAGAAATTCTGACGGGAACCGATTCCGCATTCCTCTGCTAATCCTTGAACTTTTAGACGAAGGTATTTCGGATTGTCATACATTAATTGTGTAATATAATTAATACGAAGTGTAGAAAGATATTTGCTGAAATTCACCCCTTTGGTATCATTAATATACTGAGAAAGGTAGGATTTATTGGTAGCAAAATTATCTGCAAGTTGTTCAATCGTAAGACCACTCTCATTAAAGCCTTTATTCTCTTCAAAATCCTTTAATTTTTTATATAATTCCGAAAAAATATCTTCACTGATAATGGATTTTCCTTGTGCGGAAATACTCTCATAAGAAATAGAAACTGAGTTTTTATTTTGCTCTAGCAGTTTTTTCTCAAGATCAGAATATTTCTGTTTTATTAGTTTCTCATTTTGATAATATCTCCAGACCCAAAAAGACAGCATTCCAATAATGGCAGTAAGTATCAAAATAACTACTAAGCTCCATTTACTTCGTTTTTCCAGTTGGGTTTTCGCTTCCACAAGAACTTGATTATCAAACCCTCTATGTATTTTAGAAGAAAGGAAGGGGAAGTCTTTTTTCAGAATGCTATTCACTTTCAGTAAATCATTCGTGTAAGATAATTCTTTTTGATATTCATTCTTCCTTCGAGAATATGAAATAAGTAATTCGTAGTTTTCCTGTAATTCGGGAAAGATAAATTGTCTTTTTCGGAAAATAGAATCTACCTTTTCAAACTGCTTAATTGCAGAGTCTTTTTTATCCATGCTCAAAAGACTTTTACCGATATAAAAATCAGATACAGAAGTCCAGTAAACATCATCATTCTTTTTCAGAACCGACAATGCTTTGGTAAGACTTTCCTCGGCTGTTTTGTAATTCTTATGGTAATAATCCGAAATACCCTTGCATTTCAGAAAATAAGCATTTTCCAAAGGGAAATCTTTGGATTGATCCGTAAAATTGAACCCGATATTAATTATTGAATCTGCTGTTTTATATTTATTAATTTTTTGGTAACAGGCGATTGCTTGATGCATGCTATTCAGATAACCTTTAGTGTCATTATAAACTTGATTAGGGTGATTTTTTTCTTTGGTTTTTTGTTCAAAATAAACAATGCATTCTTTAAAATATTCCAGAGCTTCATCATAATATCCTAGATAGCTTTTTACTAATCCCATTTGATACACTATTTTATACTTCAGGTAATCATCATTTCCTTTTTTAGAATAATCATATGCTTTTAGGTATTCTGTCAATGCAGCCGGATAATTTTTGTAATAAAAGTAGTATAAACTCCCCTTCAGTAAATAGGTAGTAGAAATTAAATTATTATCACTTGTTTCTTTCGCAGAAATAATAGCACTATCGGCATATTTTATTTTTAGGGATTTATCGGATGAAAAAAAAGTGCCATCCCTGTATCCTTGTACTAATTGTGTTCTGTTCTTTTCTTGCTTTGCTTTTTGGATGAAAAGATTAATATGCTGAAGAGCAGACCCGTCATTCTCACTTAAGTTTTCATATTTACTTCGCAATTTATCATAAGCTTCTTGTCCGTTTATTTTTCCAAAAGAAAAAAAGAGAGAAACATAGAAAAGATATAAAATAATTTTTTTGAGATGCATTTTAAGAAATATGATTGTGTTTGGTTTCCAAAAATAATCAAAATGGTTCAGATTGTATTAAAATTTATGGATTTTGTGAAAAAACGTTTTTTTATCTAATCTGCAAAATATCAATGTTTTACCCGTCCTAATTTCTCAATTAGGACGTCACAATTCGTCAATTGACTGATTAGGACATACTTCTTTTGTCTAAAGACCACTATCCAGATACTTTTGACATAAGAATTCAATAAAAAAAAATCTCCCGGCGCCGGGATAAACTTCAAAAACAAAATTATAATGAAAAAGTTTATCTCTTGGGTAGCAGCATTTGCTGTATTAGTTTCAGTAGCGAGTTGTAGAGAAACAGAAGAATTAACGGCTGTACCAGAAACAAATTACGTTAATGCAAAATTAAAGAAAGATTCTTTGGAAATCAAAACA
Organism: Kaistella sp.; assembly: GCF_049588135.1. Taxonomy (GTDB): domain Bacteria; phylum Bacteroidota; class Bacteroidia; order Flavobacteriales; family Weeksellaceae; genus Kaistella. The sequence continues at coordinate 8,016 of NZ_JBAVFG010000118.1, forward strand.
GAAAATCATACTTCATTAGACACTTCAAATACGGTAAATGATGCAGAGGGAGATCCTCCAAAGAAAGATGAGATCAAATGGTAGTTCTTAAAAAAATGATTTATCATCTGCTGGATTTTGTAGTGCGCAATATAAATGAAAACAGATTATAGATAAATGTAAATTAATTCTTTAACTAGTAGCAAAGAATAAAGTTCCCGACTTTGCTTCTTACTAAAACAAAAGGGGACAAAAAATTTATTATGAAAAAATTATTATTAGTAGCTACTTTCGCAGTAGCTGGTGTAACAGGGAGCTTAAGTGCAAAAAGCACGGTCGGTTCGTCTCCAACATCTGTTAAATCAGTTAAAATTGCTGGAACAATATGTGTCAAAAAAATGAAAGATCTTTTTGGCAATGTTTATTATGTTCAAGTAACTTGCCCACCAGTTGTAGTTGTTCCTTAGCATTAATTGTATCAACTGATTAATCAATTCTTAGATTAATCAGTTGATTTAAAAAAAAATAAATGAATAAATTTTTAATACTTATTTTATTTTGCACTCTAATAAAAAGTCAAAATAATAAATCTACTGTTGATATTGAATATACATTAAACAAACATAAAAATGGGTATTCCTTTGTTGCTGATGCAAGTTTATTGATTGACAAAGTTAATCAAACTTCACTTTTTCAATTAAAAAAAATAATTGATATGTCCCCAAAATTGGAAAGTGATGAGGCTGTTAATTTTTCAACAAGAACAATTTGTGAAGATGAAAAAAAATATTATTTCAACTTCAAGAATAAAACTTTCACAGGACTTTTATATGATGTTTCTTGTGACAATAAAGTTCTAATCCAAAATAAAATTAGTTTGCCAAAATGGAAAATAACAAACAAATACAGAAGCATAAATGGAAAAAAGGCAAGATTGGCTATCGCAAATATTTGTGGAAGACAATGGTTAGCTTATTATTTAGAAAATAATTTAAATAATTTTGGTCCGTGGAAAATTATTGGATTGAACGGACTGGTTATTTTAGCCT
>NZ_JBAVFG010000119.1:0-8649 GCF_049588135.1 Kaistella sp.
GAACGAATATCAATATGGATTTCAGAGCATGGTCCGCAAGGTCCGCTTTCGCCCATTTCCCAGAAATTATCTTTTTTATTTCCGTTGATAATTCTGCTTTCGTCGATATGAGATTTCCAGAAATTATAGGCTTCGTTATCGCGATCTAAATTTTCGGAAGCATCGCCTTCAAAAATTGTTACATATAAATTTTCTTTCGGAATTTTATAAACTTCGGTCAACAATTCCCAAGCAAAACCGATGGCTTCTTTTTTAAAATAATCACCAAAAGACCAGTTTCCCAACATTTCAAACATCGTGTGGTGATAAGTGTCGCGACCCACATCATCCAAATCATTGTGTTTCCCGGAAACTCTCAAACATTTTTGCGTGTCGGCAATTCTTGGTGCTTTTGGTTGTTTGTAACCTAAAAAATAATCTTTAAACTGAGTCATTCCCGAGTTCGAGAACATCAAAGTAGGATCGTCTTTCAACACGATGGGTGCGGAAGGAACGATAAGGTGGTTTTTACTTTTAAAATAGTCTAAAAATTGCTGTCTTATTTCTTGTGAAGTCATGATTGAATTGGCTTTAGCGTATATATAAGTTGGCAAATTTAATGATTTTTAATAGGACTGTCGAATAATGTTTTCGTGAATTGATAAATATTCGAACATATTATTGTTTCAGTAATTTAAATGTTTTAATTAGGGTTTTCCCCTTTATTATTTTTATTAGATATATTCCATTCGGTTGCTTTGAAAGATTTACTTCATTAATTTTCTTCTTAAATTTCCCTTGTTCAACCAAAGTACCAACAACATTAATTAATTCAAAGTCGACGATATTATTTAAATTTTGCAAATCAATCATAAAAATATCTTTAGAAGGATTAGGATAAACTTTAATTTGATTCGAATGTTTTTCGACGGCTTCCAAATTTGAAATCGGGTAAGAATCTAAGACTATAACTCCCGAATTTATCGGATCTAACCAATCTTTAAGTCTCGTACTTGGGGTGTTACCGCCATTCCAAGAAACATCAAATCGTCCATAACGATTGTAACCACCTTGATATACGTTTCCGTCACAAAAACTTTCGCCACAACAAAGCTGACCTATAATCCGCCTTTCACTATTAAATAAAGGTGAACCTGATGAGCCAGCCTGCGTAATTCCCATTTCCCAATTATTAATTAACCACATATTGTTTGACATGACAGGTTCACTGTCTCTACACGTTTTCATGATATCTCCTGCAGGATGATGAATTCCGAAAACCCAGGGAGAAATTAAATTAGTTCTGTCCCAACCCGACCAAACGGTTTCCCATTCCAAAGGGATTTCTGAATTAATTTCTACAAGACAAAAATCCATAGCTCCATTCTTCGCTTTTAAAGTTGCACCGCTAATGGTATGATAATCTGCATTACTAACACTATCTTCTGATGTTGCACAAACCGTATTTGAACTAATCCAGTTAAACTTAAACGCCCAAGTTGCCGGATCAGAATAGCAATGCTCTGCTGTTAAAAAATAAGGTTTTCTATCATTGGCAGTATTGTTTATTAAAGCTCCAGAACACATCGCAGCTCCATTCACTAAAACTAAAGCAACAGATTTCTTTACTACATTTTTCAAAGGATCCGCATCGCTTCCTATTGAGCAATTAACATCAATATTACAATCATTCGAAGAATTCAAATTACCGCCTGAACGATAACCGTGTGTTATATTTTTTATTACAAATGAACCTTTTCCAACTTGAGCTGCAGGTTCAAAATACTCCAAAATAATATCGTCTCCTTTTACAAGCCAAGTTCCTAAGGTTTTATTTTTATTATTTTGAGTAAAAGTGTAAGCTCCTAAAAGATCGGTTCTGTCATTATTATATACAAATAAATTAGCACCAAGTGGAATGAAAAAATCTTCGAAAATAAAATTTAAACTTTTAGCAGCACCCGAAAAAAACCGAATTCTCCAGATTCTATCTCCATTGGACAAGGTTTCCCAACTTCCTGAATTTTCAAGACTGTAATTAACCTCAAATTTATATCCAAAACGATAAGGAATATTATCGTTATTATCATTTATTTGATCTTCAATTTGAACTGCTTTTAAGTCAAAAGATGGTAAATCAATTGGTTCAATATTTTGCACATTTTGTAATTCCCAGCTTTTCGGTTGACTTCCTTTAGAAACCTGCGCCGAAAACTGGACAAAAGTGCATAGAAGGGTTATAATAACGCAGATGGGATTGAATTTCATAGTTTGATGAATTAAGTAGTTTCCACAAATTTACTTTATTTTTAATACTGATAATATTTAGGCAGATAAAATAAATTTTCGTTTTACAATGCTCAGTTACCCCAATAATTCTAAACCAAAATAGATTTTTTTTAAAATAATCTTCAAAACTCCAGCTGAAAATTTTTATTTCAAAGCAAACTCTATTTAAATAGTTCTCGTATATAAGGTTGTAAGATTTAATTCTTAATTTATGAAATGTTAGCGATAGAAAATTGCTTTTAACTCATTTAAATTTCAGCCTAATATTTGTATGTATAATAAAATTAATTCAAAAAAATCATGAAAAAAAATAGTAAGAAAAAAATGAAAAATATTTTAACACTCTTGGCATTTATCTTTGGAGTTGGTATTTTTGCGGCAACTACGTTTTCGTGTAGCAAATCCAAAATACAAACTGCTGAAGAAAATCAAAAACCCGAAACGAATATGGAAGGTAAAAACATTAAAGAAATCTATTTTGCCGGCGGATGTTTTTGGGGAACCGAACATCTATTTCAATTGGTAAGAGGCGTTGTTGCAACAGAAGTTGGGTACGCAAACGGAAAAACAAAAAACCCGACTTACGAGCAGGTAATCAGTCATACAACCGGTTTTACGGAAACGGTAAAAGTAAAATATGATGCAGACCAAGTAAGTTTACCACTTTTAATCAATCTGTTTTTTAAATCGATTGACCCTACTGTTTTAGACCGACAAGGAAATGACACCGGAGATAATTACAGAAGCGGAATTTATTCTACCGATGCAGCTACTGAAGCCGTTGTAAAAACTGAAGTTGCAAAATTGGCTAAAAACTATAAAAAACCGGTTGTTGTAGAAACCATTCCTTTGAAGAATTTCTACAAAGCTGAAGATTATCACCAAGATTATTTGGATAAAAATCCGGGTGGATATTGCCACATTCCATTCTCTGTATTTGAAGAAGCGAGAAATGCGAATCCGCTTCCGAAAGCGAAATAATAAATTTTAAGGTTGTCGAAAGGCAACCTTTTTTTATAGGAATTTTTTGATGTTTAACATTGAAATATTTAAGAATATTAAAAATCCGAAAATGAGATATAATGATTCTTTAGTTAATGTTTTTAATAACACTTTATATTTTTCAAAAATACCTGGCATAAATATTTTTTCAACCAACGAACGCTCATCAACATAGGTTACAATAAGATCATTACATAGCAAACATTCAATTTGTTCAGTTTTTGCGTGTACATCTTTGTAATCTACTAACGCAAAAACATGTCCTGTTTTCTCCATATCAACACCATAAACTTCATGTTTTAGCAATATGAAAATCATTTAAAATAGAAGCAAAATTGCCGTAAGAATTATTATCATTTAAGATAAATTCAATTCCTGTTTCTTTTTTATTTTCTTGCTGAAGTTTCTTGAGTTCCGAAACGTAATACTTAGAATTCTTTTTGGCTTCATTGGGTTTGACGATGATTTTCTTATAATCCCAATTCCTAAAAGACTCAAGAGTAGTTCGCTGACTCATAGGATCATTTGGATTATATTTCGCTGGAATCCCCAAATCCATTACATTAGGAATCGGTTCGTTTAATTTTCTATTTCCATAATACCAAAAAACCAGCGGAATTAGTATTGCGCTTATTAATCCGGGAACGTAATATTTTTTAGTTAAACTTGTTTTCATTATTAAAGTAAATTTAAGTAAAAAAAATCCGTCCCAAAAAAATTTCTGAGACGGATTGCTTATCTTAAAATGAAAAAGCTTTTATTTCTTTTCCAAAGCTTTCACCAAAATCTGAAGATTCACTTCATCTTTAATTACTCCGTTTGCCAAAGGAACTTGAAATTTTACGCCAAAATCTTCTCTTTTAATATCTTTCGGTTCGGTTGCAATACTTACTTCGCCGTTTTTCACCGAAACATTTGCATTAAACTGAACTGGTTTTGTAATTCCTTTGATGGTTAAATTCCCGTCTAATAAAGTGTTATAATCTCCTGAAGTATTCGCAGAAACTTTGGTAATTTCATAAGAAGCGGTCGGAAATTTATCTACTTCAAAGAAGTCGCCGCTTTTCAAATGCCCAATTAATTTTCCTGATTGTTCGGGATCATTTTTTAAATCAACCGAGGTCAATGAATTCATATCTGCCACGAATTTACCACTTTCCAGAATTCCATCTTTCACCGTTAAATCACCACTTTCGAAATTAATAATTCCAAAATGACTAGACTGTTCGGACTTTAGCACTTTGTATCCTTTCCATTCAATTCTACTGTTTAAAGTATCGAGTTCATAAATCGCACCGTGATTGGTGGTAGAGACTTCGGTAACTTCGCTTGTTAAAGGCTTATCCTTTCCGCATGATACGATTACAATTGCTGAAAAAAGCGCAAAGAAAACTGAATTAGTAATTGATTTCATCATTAAATAACTTTAATTAAATTGTTTTGGCTAAAATAACAAAAATATCTTTATTAGAGACAAATATGTTATTTTTGCAATATGCTATTAGAAATCAAGAATTTATTTTTCTCCCATCGCCCAGACCAAAGGCTTTTTCAGAATTTTAACCTTAAAGTTGAAGAAGGAAAAATCATCGCTCTAGCAGGCGAAAGTGGTTGTGGAAAATCGACACTTCTCAATTTAATTTATGGACTTCTGGAATGGGAAAAAGGGGACATCATTTTTAATGGTTCACCAATTTTGGGTCCGACTAAAAATTTAGTTCCTGGCGAAGAGAATATGAAATTGGTTGCTCAAAATTACGATTTGATGCCCTATTCTACTGTTGCCGATAATGTGGGGAAGTTTATTTCTAATATTAATTTAAAAGAGAAAAAAGAAAGAGTACAGGAACTTCTGACTGTAGTCGGACTCGAAGAATTCGAAAATACTTTACCCAAATATTTGAGTGGTGGGCAAATGCAAAGAGTTGCCATCGCAAGAGCACTTTCGGTAATGCCGCAACTTTTATTACTCGATGAACCTTTTAGCAATATCGACTTTTCCAGAAAAATAGAATTGCGCGAACGGTTATTTAATTACGTTCGGGAAAAGAAAATTTCACTCCTCATTTCTACGCATGAAATTCAGGAAGTAATGCCGTGGCTGGATCAGATTATTGTCTTGCAAGAAGGTCGATTAATTCAAAATGACAACGCAGAAGAAACCTACAATAACCCTTATAATCAATACGTCGCTTCTCTTTTTGGCGAAGTAAATGTTTTTTCAGACGAAGAAAAAATCGCCTTCAATCTTTCTAAAAATTTCTGGTATCCACACGAAATCAAAATTTCAGAAGAAGGAAAAAAAGTTCAAGTTTTGGAAAGTCGTTTTTCTGGAAGTTATTTTTGGAATAAAATATCTTTGAACGGTAAAAAACTGGTTATTTACACTCCAGAAAAAATTGAAGGATCTCTTAAAATCAATCTTTAAAAAAGAAAAAAGCCAAGCCAGTTCAGCGGTTGCGAATTGATACTTGACTTTTGTCAGTTGATTTTTATCTTTTGAAAATAATTCCTAGCTTTGTTATTCAAAACGTAAGGAAATTTTTGGTTAATTCTCTTTCTGCCCCTGAGACGAAATTAGTACAATTCCTTTGTACGACTAGTCTTCGAAACGGAACCCTATCCACATTTTTCCTTTTTTTTATGCTTTTTTCACAAATTCAGATTTCAGCGCCATTGAACCAAAACCGTCGATTTTGCAATCTATATTGTGATCGCTATCTGGACGTAATCTAATATTCTTTACTTTTGTTCCAGCTTTTACTGGTTTTGGCGCTCCTTTTACTGGTAGATCTTTAATCACTACTACAGAATCTCCATTTTGTAATTCTTGTCCGTGGGCATCTAGAATTTTGTCTTCATCAGCGGTTTCACCTGGCGTCCATTCATGGAAACATTGAGAACAAACCATTTTACCATCTTGCTCATAAGTGAATTCTGATTGGCATTTCGGACAAACTATTGTATCGCTCATAATTATAATTTTCACAAAGATATTATTAAAATAGGGAGATTACAAGTTTAAGGAGACCTTGAACTAGACAAATATCTAGATTTGAGTTATTTAAAACATCTTTTTTCTTTTATTGCTTTTGCTTTTGTAGAACCTTTAATTTGTAGTAGAAATTTTTTGTCATGAATTCCTAAATTTAAATATAGATTATTCCAGCGAACTTTACTTTTAATTTTCAAACTCTTTGTTTTTGAGCAATTCAGCAAGTAATTTTTTAGCGCGCATAATCCTAACTTTCGTATTGGCGACGGTTATATTCTGTTCCTCGGCGATTTCTTTAATACTTTTTTCTTCAAAGAACCGAAGCTGAATAATCTCCTTATAATTAGAATCTAAACTTTCAATGATGGATAAAATTTGTTTTTGATCTTCTTCGGAAATCAGAAGCTCTTCTGGAGAAAGTGCCAAGTGATTTTTGAAGCCGTCGAAATTATCTGTAGAATCTTCATTTTCTCGGGATTTTTTTCGCCAGTAATCGATGATTGAATTTTGTGCGATGGTAAGAATCCAGGTTTTAAACTGAAAGTTAGGGTCAAATAGATCCAGCTTTGCCAATACTTTAGAAAAAACCGAAACCGTGATTTCATCTGCAACATATTCATCTTGTACTTTTTTCATTACAAAACTGAATACATCAACCCAATATAAATTAATGAGTTGGGTCTGTGCTTTCTGATTTTTATTTTTAGCCAAAGAAATCAGTGTCAAAAGGTCTGTATTCTTCATGGGGAAACAAAGATAAGAAATTGCAATATAAACTTCGGCTGAATAGTTGAGAAATTATCTTGATAAACTTATTTTAAAATCTTAACTTGCATCAATAAAATTAATTGGTTTAATAATATCAATTGCAAAGAACTCAAGAACATATGAATTATAATAAAATGGATAAATCTAATAAAAAATATAAAAAGCAGGTTTTAAAATCGTTAGAAGAATTGGCAAAAACTGAACACGTATTATTAGAAACGATGACTAACTTAATGTTACTAAAGGAGTTAAAAGATAATAAAATCGAATTTAAAAAAGGGGATACTTTTTCTTTTGAAGATAGTATTTTTGATTACAGCGAAGACAAAAACGTTCGTAGAATCGCAAAACTTCGTAAAAAAACATTAAAAACCATGCAGAAATTAGTTGAAAACAATGATTTCAAAGATAAAGAGATTGAGTTTTTAGCATAACAATAATAGTGCTAACTTGGACATAATAATTTAAGGAGAAATCAATTTAATAAGAATATTTTAGTTTTATTCATAATAGTTTTATAGCTGATAATTTGTCCTTATTTTCAGAGTTTCCTATGAGGGGTCAAAATTGATACATGGTCTTCTATCGTTATCAAACTAGGAAAAGGTGAGTTCTACAATCCATCTCCTGAAAATGGGCTTAAAGCTTGTTTTCTTGTCATCACTCCTGAGTACGATATTGATTAAATGACCAAACGATTTTTCACATGTGCTATTATTTCCCCTCTATACCCTTCATCTGTGAGAACAACCTTATTACCTGAGTTCGATTGCTAATTTATAATAAAGAAATCGCAATAAAAGGTAAACATCAGTATCTTTAAGTTATTGAAAATCTATAACTTAACTAGATCTTATTTTATGGTTTGTTTTTGATAGAATTAGGGATATCTATTCGATTGTTGACGAGCTTTGTAAAGATTTTGAAAATTATCCGAACCTTGCCCACTTGGAAACTAACCAAAAAAGAAACCCAGAACAAGCGCTTCTGAAGTTATCCCCATAACGCTACTTTTTCCATCTGAGTGGTTTTTGGACTTTTAAACATTTTTACATCTATTATGTCCAAAAACATATGATACAATATTTCTCGCAAACTGTTTCCTATAACCAATTTGTCGAATTAATACAGTATGCATTGATGCCGATCACAATGTTTGCAAAAACCTGTTGTTTAGGAACTTGCACAGGAATATTTTTTGTAGATAGCACACCAATCAGAGTTTGCAAAAATATTTCCCACCTTGATGCAGCTCATCATAAAGATAAAGTCGAAATTTTCCTTCAAATTATGCTTAGTCGCCAAGTTTTGTCACTGACCCAGCATTTTTCCTCTTCAGATTAGCAAAACTTTTTGCCTAGCCCCCAAGTTTTGCTCTTGATCCATCTTCATTCTTTATTGGCATTTTACAATTATCCCGCTGAGTTTATTGCACAAATAAAGCTTATCAAACTAAATTGATGAGCTTTATTCTCTGAGTTTATTTCACAAAAAAACCTCAATCAAATAAATGATTGAGGTTTAAAAAAACTGGCGGCGACCTACTCTCCCGCGTTAGCAGTACCATCGGCGCTAGAGGGCTTAACTTCTGTGTTCGGAATGGGAACAGGTGAGCC
>NZ_JBAVFG010000120.1:0-23596 GCF_049588135.1 Kaistella sp.
TCTGTTTATAATTTGGTTTCATTTGTAATTATTAATTTTTTCAGAAGTCAAATGTAATCGCAATCTTATTTTCACTATTGTTTGTATTTTTCATTATTGCGATTTCATTATTTGAAATAAATTTGTAATAAAAACGTCGCCAACCAAAGTACTAGAGTCACTTGGATGTAGGTATCTTTATAAATAATTTTTGTCGGTGATTCGGTTTTGTTGTAAACCAAAGTTTGTTGTAAATAGCGTAAAAAAGCAAAAACAACAAATATTACCGTATAAAAAACGCTCGGATTGAATCGCTGCTGCACTTCTGAGGAAAGGGTAAACATTAAATAACATACGATTGCTAAAGCACAACTGATTGAAAGTGCAATGTCGGCAAACTGTACATTATATCCGTCGAGTGCTTTTCTTGTTCTTCCTGAAACTTGAGCATTAATTAATTCGCCTCTTCTTTTACCAATCGCTAATACCAACGCCAAAACAAAAGTGAGTAGTATTGCCCATTGCGAAATTAAAATTTCGGTGGCGTAACCTCCAGCTAAAACCCGAAGCACAAAACCAATCGAAATAATCATGACATCTACAATCGCTACATGCTTTAGTTTAAAGGTATATGCTAAATTCATCACGAAATAAAAGCCAATAATACTTGCGAATTTCCAGAGATTATCCAATAAAAAATCTCGACTTAGGTACATTAAAACAGAAATCAAAATCAATAAAATCGCTAAAATAATCCTGGCTGTTGATTGTGAAATGGCTCCACTCGCTAACGGACGGTTTTTTTTCTCGGGATGTTTTCTATCGGATTGGATGTCTGAATAATCATTAATAATATAAATACTACTGGCAACGAGCGAAAATATTATAAAAGCAAAAATACTTTTAAGCAATAAGTCATAATGGGTAATATTCCCCGAAAAAAACAGCGGCAAAAAAACAAATAGATTCTTTACCCACTGCTCTACGCGAAGCAGTTTTAAATATTTCTTCATTCATGTAAATTCTATTGCGAAATTAGTGAATTTTAAATAAAAAAAATCCACCGAAGTGGATCTTAAATTCTATAATTTTAATTATTTATTACTAGTTACCACCAGCATCTTTAATCATATTTTCATTTGCTGTAATGGCAAATTCTACTCTTCTATTTTGGGCTCTACCTGCATCGGTATCATTGGTAGCAATTGGATCAGCTTTACCCATTCCCATGGTATTCATTCTGCTAGAAGAAACTCCTGTGGATGATAAATAGCTTTTCACGGCTGCTGCTCTTCTGTCAGAAAGTGAAAGGTTGTAAGCATCAGCACCTTTACTATCGGTATAACCATAGATATTAATATTGGTATCGGGGTTATTTGCTAATATTGTTGCTAATTTATCTAAATTAATTTTAGCTGCTGGCGTTAGGTTTGACGAATCAAAACCGAAGTTCACCATATTTTCTTTCATGGTTACTCTAATTCCTTCTCCTACTCTTTCTACTTCTGCACCTGGTAAAGTTTCTTTAATTTCTTTGGCTTGTTTATCCATTTTATTACCGATTACATTACCAGCAACGCCACCTACAACACCACCAAGAACGGCTCCCAGAGGTGCATTTCTACCTTTACCTAAATTATTCCCTAGAACGCCACCTAATACCGCTCCTGCAGCAGCACCGATTACAGTTCCTCTTTGTTGATTATTTGAGTTTTTTACCGCTTCACAACTCGTCATCACTAATGATGTTGAGATAAATAAAGCTGCGATACTTGTTTTGTTAAAAATTTTCATAAGTTTATTTTTTTTAATTATTATTTGCTTCCTGTTCTTTCGAAGTTGTAAACTATTCTTACATTTTCCCCTCCTGAAGGAATATTTTGTTCTAAGCTAAATTGATCTGCGGTCTGGCTAATTAAACTTAATGAATATCCGACTGTAACTGCTTTGGCTTTAGAACCTTCCATCAATTTCTTGAATTTAAATTCGTTACCATTGATTACTTCGAACTCAATTGGTTGCATTACGCTTGGGCAGTCTCCACCACCATTTATCGAATAAGAACCAGTCCAATTATTTGGGATTAATTTCCACTGACTTCCAACGAAACATTGTGCATCAGCGCCTTCATCAAATGGCTTTACCTTATAATTCTTGTCATAGTTTACGCTAGTAATCTCCCAACTTCCTTTCAATTTCAAAAACTCTGACCGATCCGACTGAGCCGTTTTTGCGGTAGAGCATGAGACAGTCATTGCTGCTCCAATAATTCCTGCTAATAATAAATTTTTCATAGTAGTGATAATTAATTAGTTTAGAAGTACAAAAAACCGTGCCAATTCAACGAAAATACAAAAAAAACCCGAATTAACGGGTTCTATTCTTTACAACTTAAGTCTCATTATTTTTTAACAGCTTTTCTCTTTAGTGTAGAGGTTGTTGTTTTTGAAGGAACAGAATTAGCGGACGGTTTGTAAAAATGCGTGTATGCATATTCGGCGGCTTTTCTCACATCAATTACGCCACCTGCTTCAGAAATCATGTCGAATCTGTTATTGGTATTAGAATTAATCATTGCATTTACCGCTGATTTATTTGCAGTCTTCACCAATGCTTCAATCATCTGAGCAGGAGTTAAATTTGGCATATAGGCAAGCAAAATCGATGCGGCACCTGCAACCACTGGCGCAGCCATGGAAGTACCTTGCAGATATTCATATTTGCCATCTGGAACGGTAGAGTAAATTTTATCACCTGGAGCGAATACGTTTACCATTTTTTTATTATAATTGGAAAAATCTGCTCTTAAGAACTCATTATCATTCGTAGATGCACCTACAACAATCATATTATTGATGAATGGTTGAGCATCATTTACGTTTTTAAAATTGGTAGGATAATAAACATGTTCTGCGATATCCTCATTTTCGTTTCCTGCTGCTTTTACCAAAAGAACTCCTTTAGATTCAGCATATTTAAATGCATCCCAAACAACCTCTTTCCCAGGAGAAACTGGTTTTCCGAAGCTCATATTCAATATTTTTGCTCCATTATCTACGGCATATCGAATCGCATTTGCGACATCTTTATCTCTTTCATCACCATCTGGCACGGCACGTACCGTCATTATTTTTGCAGTTTTATAACCTACGCCATATTGCACTTCATTGCCTTGCGGAAGACCTGCGATAATCCCCGCAACGTGGGTTCCATGTTGTGCATCTGGACCCTGATAGTGGTTATTCCCATAATATTTCTCTAAATAATCGTCATAGTTATCACCTACAATTGAGGCTCTTGGATCATAATCTAAATTATATTGCTTCAATGCTTGAGGTTCAAAGTTATCCAAAGCTTCTTTCATCTGAGTTTCCAAAAACTGCTGTACTTCGGTCGGAGATTTCCCAGTAATTGAAGGATCTCTACTCACTTGATTTAAAACAGAGACCGCCATGGCTTGTTCAGGCGTAGATGGTTTAATTGTTCCTACAACTGCTGGAGTTAGATTTTGCCCATTGAGCATTGAAATCATTAAAGGAATCATATCTGAGATTCTCTTATACGTTTCGTAATTCTGTTTTGCTTCAATGCTTTTTTTTGTAAAAATCGTTTTCGACTTCATGTACATATCAAACTCCTCCCGCATTTTTGCTTGATTTGCTTTATTTTGTACAGAATTTGGACCTTCGAAAATCGGTTGGTATTTTTTAACAACACGAGTTACTTCCATATTATCTACATCTACATCTCCATTTTTTCCTCCTTGGAAGTTCCAGCCATACACATCATCAATATATCCATTTCCGTCATCATCTATTCCATTATCAGGAACTTCATTCACGTTCTTCCACATATTATTAATGAGCCCTGGATGATCCACTTGCACTCCACCATCTAAAACTCCAACAATTACTGATTTTGGTTTTAAACCTTTAGATTCTAAATATTTGTATGCGTTCTGGGTATTTACTCCATAAATATTGCTTGATGCAAAGTCTTGATGATACCAAGTCATCAAATTTTTGTCCTGCATTGGATCCAAAGGAGCAACTGCTTGTTGTGCAAATGAGGCCAATCCCGTCATAAAACACGCTGCAATTAATATCTTTTTCATATTACTTCTGTTTAATGGTTCTAATATATGTCATGGATTCTGGACCTTTGTTACAAAGAAGGTCGATGATTGATAAGTCTTCTAAAAAGCCATATTTATCTGAAAAAGATTGATAATAGTTTTCTACCTGAAAATCTGTTTCTGCTTTTGCTGAAAACCGATCTCTGTAATTAAGTGCTGCAGGTTCTTTGAAATACTCATCACTCAAAGAAAAAGTCTTTTCTGTTTTCAGAATTTTCAGAATAATTTTTAAAGCATTAAGATTAAATTCAACTAAAGAATTTGATTTAAAATTAAAGATTCCTTCGAGCTGATCTTCGTAATAATCGAAATAAGGAGAAGTTTGGTACGCTGTTTTTATGGATTTCCAATGGAGTTGCTGCCATTTTTCTCGGGTAGAGGTTTGGATTTCTTTTAGCAATCTTGTACCGTTGTGATTCATCGGAATAATCAAGGACAATTTACCGTTAGCACCATAAATATTGGTTCTATTGCGATAAGTTTGTTTCGGAAAATTCTCATATTGTTCGAAAACAATTTCGGCATCTTCTTGAAAAAATATAGAAAACCACGAAATTGGTGGAAGATAAAATATTGGTAATAGTACTTTTTTCAAAACTTGATTCTTTTATAAATTTATGTTTTTACACTCCAAAAGGATTAACCTTATGTTTTCTCCATAACTTCTTGATGATTTTTTTTTCAAATGATCTAAAACATTGATTCAGCACGATTCCCCATAGCCCCGATGGAAGCGGCATCCTTTTTTGTAGCACTCTGAGCAGAGTCGAAGAGTGCTACAAAAAAGATACAGCGGACAGCGGGAAATAGCTCCTAAAAAAAATTAATTTTCTTCTTCTTTTTTTCTAAAAATCTTTATAATAAAATCCCAGCCGAAAAATAAACCAAGGATTAAGACCGCAACCCACCAATACGAAGTTTTGTGCAGTTCGCCAGTGTTGGTGGCTTTGAACATTCTGTCCCAACGGATTTTGGTATCTGCTTGGTAAGTTGAACCACTATCTTTGAAAAGTCCCTGAACGCTCAGCCAAGTAAACATTGGTGACCCAACGATATTTTCTTCTGGAACAAAGCCGAAGAAACGGGCATCTAAAGAGGCATCACGGTTGTCACCAATCATCATATAATAATCCTGCTGAATCGTGTATTGAGTTGCTTCTTTGCCATCGATCAATATTTTTCCGTTTTTATTTTCTAGATGATGGTGTTCATATTCGGAAATAATCCACTGATATTCTGGTAAAGTTTCTTGATTTAAAGTAACTACATCTCCTTTTTTCGGGATTCTTAAAGGGCCGTACCAATCCTGATTCCATTTTTTATTGATTGGGAAAATAGATTGGGTAGTGTCGATATTTTTGGTGTAAGCATCTCTGGCAGCATTCACTTTGTAAGACACTGCTGAGGAATCCTTTACCCAAATATGTTCTTTGAGCTCGATAATCTGTGGAAGTGCTTTTATTTCCTTCGCCATTTTATCGGTTAATCCTTGGAAATCGTACATGAAACCGTTTTGTGTCTGGATTTCCTGAACCGGTAAAAAGCCATAAATTTTATATAATGCTGGAATATCTAATTGACTTCCTGTGGTCGCAATATATTTATGTTGTAACTGTTGGTCGCCTAAAATAACTTCCGGTTTTCCGTTGATAAAAAGTCTGCCAGCTCGCATCTCCATTACATCTCCAGCTACAGCGACACATCTTTTCACATAAGGATCTTTCCTGTCAATTGCAGTGTGAACCGAATCTTGCGGATAATTGAAAACCACGATATCGTGTCTCTGCGGTTTATTTAATGGTAAAATTCTAGTGTACGGAAGTTTGATTGCATTAACATACGATTTCGGATCATCTTTTGGGTTGCCTTTTTGTCCCGTATCCATGATGGTTCCTTGTAAAAAAGGAATTGCAACTGGACGCATCGGCATTCTGTAGCCATAAGACCATTTATTAACAAATAGAAAATCACCCACCAATAAAGTTCTTTCCATAGAACCCGTGGGAATCCCGAAAGGTTGTGTAACGAAAGTATGAATAATGGTAGCGAATACCACTGCGAAAGTAATCGAGCCTACAAAGGTTTCTTTCTTTTTTCCCACTAATTCCTCCTCGGTCAAATACAGCTCTTCTTCTTTTTCAACTTCTGCATCTTTGGAATAATTCACTGTTGCCAAATAAATAAATGGCAGGATGATCGTTAATAATTTCTGAACGAAAGATTTTTTTCCGAAATGACTCATTAAAAACAAATGGAAAACCGTCATCATAATCGGACCAATAATCGGTAAATATGAAAAGACAGTCCACCATTTTGAATGTTCTGTTTCTTTTAAAATAATGAAATAATTATAAAAAGGAACAAACGCAAATAGCGGATTGTAACCCATTTTTTTGAAAAGTTTCCACGTAGAAATCCCCATCAATAAAGAGAGAATGATTACATAAATGGTATAGGTAAGAAAGTAATTCATAGTTTATTGCTTATCGCTATTAGTTTGTTTTATTTGAAAATTGTTACAGGTTCATAAGTAATTAGTGATGTGCAATGAGTAATTGCGTATTACTAATTTTCAATTATTTATTAAAAAGGACATCATTCATGGTGAAATTTCCTGTTTTTCCGATAATCCATTCGGCGGCAATTACAGCTCCTACTGCAAAACCATTTCTGTTAAAAGCGGTGTGTTTGATTTCGATTTCATCAACCTCGCTTTTGTAATAAACACTGTGTGTTCCGGGAACTTCATCTTCTCTGATGGCGAAAATACCGAGTTCTTTATTTTGAGTTTCATCGAGTTTCCAAGCATCGAATCTTTTATCATTTTTAATGATTCCCTCTGCTAAGGAAATCGCTGTTCCACTCGGTGCATCTTTTTTGTGGGTATGGTGAATTTCTTCGAGTTGAACATTGTATTCTGGAAAACCTTTCATCAAATTCGCCAATTTTTCATTAAGTGCAAAAAATAAATTTACGCCTAAAGAAAAATTAGAACCGTATAAAAAAGCGGTATTATTTTGAAGTGCAATTTCCTCGATTTCTGGTTTCTGATCGAGCCAACCCGTTGTTCCACAAATCACTGGAATTTTGTTTTCCAAGCAAATTTTAATATTATTAAAAGCTACTTCTGGATTTGAAAATTCAATGACTACATCTGGATTATTCAGGTTTTCGGAAGTAGGCGTTTCATTTAATCTCGCTACAATTTCGTGACCTCTTTTGGTTGCAATTTCATCAATGATATGGCCCATTTTCCCGTAACCAACAAGTGCTATTTTCATATTGTTTTTCAACGCAGTGCGTTCTATTTTTATTAAAAATTATAACTTAAACTTAACCCAGCTTTTGAATTTACCTTCCCAAACTCATCAAAAATAACGGTTGGTTTCAAAGCCAGATCAGGATCTTTTCTACCCTCGTACAAATGCGCATCTACGACTGCATCTACGATTCCTAAAACATAAATCAAACTAGTAATTGCAATTGCATAATCTCTTTGTCTTTTTGCCCGGTCTTGGGTTCTACCCAAAACTTCTTTGGTCACGCCGGGAATATGGGAGAATTCATGTTGTTGACCATTTAATTCGGCAACAAATGCATCTCTGTAACGGTCGTATTGTTTTTGATTCCACAGCGTGATGCCAACTCCTGTCCCAATCCCGCCCCAAACGATTGGGATTTTCCAATATTTTCTGTTGTAATATTGACCTAATCCCGGTAAAATTGCAGAATACAATCCTGCTTTCGTAGGATTAAACTTTCTAATTCCCGCAGGTGCATTGGAATCTTTAATATTGGTTAGTACTTTAATTTCCGAAGGAACTTCTTTGGCAGAAACTGAATCTGTTGGATAATGTTCAACACGAATCGTGTCTTTCGGACTGATTTGCGCGAAAATTTTAACGGAAAATACGATCAGAAATATAATGGTGAGTCTTTGCATTATTTAAAGTGTGAAAGAATTTGTTCTAATTCTTCTTCGTTTTTGAAATCCAAAACTATTTTTCCTTTTTTACCATTTGCGGCTGATTTAATCTCTACCTTGACTTCTAAAATATCTGCTAAATTTTTCTCCATTTTTTTGAAATGATTAGGCAGTTGTGCTTTAGGCTTCTTTACTTCTTCTTTAGGATTTTTCAACAAATTGGCTTCTTGCTCTGTTTGACGAACACTTAACCCATGTTTCAAAATTTTATCAAAAAGATCTTTTTGTTTTTCTTCATCTTCCACACTGATGATGGCTCTACCATGACCCGCAGAAATTTCACCACTTCTGATGGCATTTTGGAAATCAGGATTTAAACGCAGCAAACGAATTGAATTGGTAATCGTACTTCTTTCCTTACCGACTCTTTGACTTAAATTATCTTGGGTCATTCCAATCTCTTCCAATAATCTTTGGTAAGTTAAAGCAATTTCGATGGCATCTAAATCTTCTCTTTGAATATTTTCGACCAAAGCCATTTCGAGTAATTCCTGATCATTAACCAATCGAATATAAGCCGGAACACTTTTTAAACCAGCAATTTTACTCGCTCTAAAACGTCTTTCTCCAGAAATAATTTCAAATCTATTTCCTTCTTTTCTTAAAGTAATCGGCTGAATCACCCCCAAAGATTTGATGGACAGCGCCAAATCATTCAGGGCTTTTTCATCAAAATAAGTTCTTGGCTGCGTCGCATTGGGATCAATATCTTCTAAAAAGACCTCCATGATATTACCGACAAATTTGTCTGCACCTTCATCTGTAGCGGAGTTGACAGTCGCTTTCGATTCGGCGCTCAAAATCGCACCCAATCCACGTCCCATTGCTCTTTTCTTGTCTTTCATTCTTAAAATATTTTCTTGATTTTTAAAGTTTAAACATTATTAGACCTCGAAAATCATTTCTTAATTATTGATTAAATTTTCGTTTTTCAACAAAACTTCTTCAGCCAACTGAAGATACTGAATCGCTCCTTTGCTTTCTGCATCGTAATTTAAAATACTTTCGCCGAAACTTGGTGCTTCACTTAAACGAACATTTCTGCTGATAATTGTTTCAAAAACCATTTCAGGAAAATGCAGGTGAACTTCTTCTACCACTTGATTTGATAATCTTAAACGAGAATCAAACATGGTCAACAGTAAACCTTCAATATCTAAATCTTGATTATGAATTTTTTGAACATTTTTAATGGTATTCAATAATTTACCCAAACCTTCTAAGGCAAAATATTCGCATTGAATTGGGATAATCACAGAATCTGCAGCGGTTAGCGCATTCACCGTGATCAAACCTAAACTTGGTGCACAATCGATAATGATATAATCATATTGATCTTTGATTGATTCCAATGCTTTTTTCAGCATATATTCACGGTTCTCGCGATCGACCAATTCAATTTCAGCAGCGACCAAATCAATGTGAGATGGGATAATATCCAAATTAGGAGAAGCGGTTTTTTGAATACATTTCTCCACTTCTACACTATGTTCCAGCAAGTGATAGGTAGAAAAAGTAGCTTCTTCAATTCCTAAACCTGAAGTTGCATTTGCTTGAGGATCTGCATCGATAATTAGAATTTTCTTTTCCAAAACTCCTAATGCTGCAGCGAGATTAACCGCCGTCGTGGTTTTACCTACTCCGCCTTTTTGATTAGCGATTCCTATGATTTTAGCCATTATTTAAAATTTAATCCCCAAAAATACACTTTTTTCTGATTTTTAAATGATTCATAAACCTTGAAATAACGTTAAATAGCTATTAACCAAAGACTTACCTATAAATAAAATTATCCACAAAACAAGGTATTTTGTGGATAAGTCTACTCTTTTTACGTTAACTGCCTATTTATTCGAATTGCATAGAAATTGGGAACTTAAAATAGCTTCTTACATTCTCGCCATTTAATTTTGCAGGCACCCATTTTCCTTTTACTGATTTAATGGTTTTTATTGCTTCACGATTGAAATCCGAATTGAGACCCGTAGCTTTTACCTCACTGATCGTACCATCTTTTTCAACGATGAACACAACCATTGTTTTAATCACGTCGCCATTTCCATTAATAACAGAATTATCAAACTGATTGACCACTTTATTTCTAAAGGCATTAATTCCACCCAAGAAATTGGCTTCTACATCGACGGCTATTTTGGGTGAATTATCAATGGGTTTTGGAACGCTAATTTCCGGACTTTTCACTGGTACATCCTGCACCGTTGGCGGAGTATAATTAATTACGGGAGCTTCCCCAATAATATCTTGAGTTCCAGCGATTGCATGATCATAATCAGACTGCTTTGGCATTACTTTCTCTCGATCTGGATTTTTTGTCGGAGTCGGAACTGTTGAATCTAATGTATTCACCGGAGTTTGAGCTGGAGGGTTTGTATGAACAACTACTGGAGGCTTTTCAGTTCTTTCCACATTACTTATGATGTAAGGTGGCGGAATTTCATTAATGACTATTTTTTCCGTTGATTTAAAAATACTTATGACTAAAGGTGAAATCGCCATCATTGCAAAAACGCCTATTCCTATCAACATTGATTTGGTTAAAATATGATCCGCTTCATTTCTTAAAACATAAGCACCATAGTTTTTATTTCGGTGTTCGAAAAGGATTTCATCAAGTTGAAATTCTTTGTTTTGGAGTAAATTTCTCATCACTACATTATTTTAATTGGTTAAGTTACAAAAATCAATTGATGATTATTAGTTTAATACATTATCATAGTTAACGATTAGTTTTTATCAAAACTCAAGCCAATTTTTTAACAATAATCAAAAGAAACAATCCAAAACATAATACATGAATAATTTTAACTTCACAAATAACAAAACCACTCTGCGAAGAGTGGTTTTACTATATATTTTACCAAAATTTATTTAATATAATTAAAATAATTCTTTTCTAATAATATTCTGGCTTCTTTCTGGACCAACGGAAACAAGGTAAACATTGATGCCTAAATAGTTTTCAATAAACTTAATGTATTTTTTTGCATTCTCCGGCAACTCATCATAACTACGAACTTTCGTAATATCTTCTTCCCAACCTTGCAATTCTTCGTAAATTGGTTCGTAATTGTATAATTTCGTAGTTGAAGAAGTGAAGTAATCGATAATTTTTCCGTCTTCGGTTTTATATTTCGTAGCGATTTTCAGCGTTGAAATTCCTGAAAGAACATCGAGTTTCGTGATCACTAAATTATTAATTCCGTTAATCATAGTTGCGTGTTTCAAAGAAACCAAATCGAGCCAGCCAGTTCTTCTTGGTCTTCCTGTCGTCGCTCCAAATTCAAAACCGATTTGTCTGATTTTTTCTCCGAACTCATTATCTAACTCAGTTGGAAAAGGACCTTCGCCTACTCTTGTCGTATAGGCTTTTGCTACTCCAATTAAATTCTGAAGACTTGTTGGCGGAACTCCTGCGCCAGAACAAACACCGCCTGTTGTTGGCGAAGAAGAAGTAACGTAAGGATACGTTCCGAAATCAATATCCAACATTGCTGCTTGTGCACCTTCGAACAAAATATTTTTTCCATCGTGAATTGCTTGGTTCAATTCAACTTCAGTGTCTACAATTCTATCCTTTAATTTTTCTCCTAATTCTAAAAACTCATTATAAATCTCGTCAAATTCTAAAGTCGGTTTTTCAAAATATTTTTCGAAAAGTGAATTTTTAATTTTCAAATTCTTTCTAATCTTTTCGGCCAAAACTTCGGGATTCAAAAGATCAATCATTCGGATTCCTACTCTTGCGATTTTATCTTCATAACAAGGTCCGATTCCTTTTTTTGTGGTACCAATGTAAGTCCCACCTGCTTCCTCTTCCCGATACGTATCGAGCAGAATGTGATATGGCATAATGACATGCGCTCTTCTGCTGATAAAAACGTGATCAGTACGCATATTTTTTTCTTCGATCTGAGCGATTTCACTCAAAAAGGCTTTCGGATTTACGACTACTCCATTTGCAATAATACACTTTCCTTTACATTGCAAAACTCCCGACGGAAGCAAGTGCAAAACAAATTTCTCTTCGCCGGCATAAACAGTGTGTCCCGCATTATCACCCCCTTGAAAACGAACTACATAATCCGATTTCGCCGATAAAACGTCGGTAATTTTACCCTTGCCTTCGTCGCCATACTGAAGACCAACTACAACATAAGTTGCCATATTTTACTTTTTTTTAGATTTCTACAAAAATAGTTTTTATAATAATCTTGAACAAAATTTAGGCGTAAAATATTCACATCCTTTATATATGGTCTGGATTAACCGTCCTCACTTTCAAATTATTTCCCTAAATTTGCACTTTAGAAAAAACATATGAATATAGTTAAAATTCACGATAAAGAGTTCGTTCCGTATATGAAAAACGACGAAATTCAATCCATCATCAAAGAGCTTGCCCTGAAAGTTTATGAGGATTACAAAGATGAAGTTCCTGTTTTTATAGGAGTTCTCAATGGAGTAATTATGTTTTTTTCTGACTTTCTGAAACATTATCCAGGCGAATGCGAAATCGCTTTTATTCAAATGAGTTCTTATTCAGGAGGATTGCAATCTACAGGAATTGTCTATAAAAAAATGGATTTAACCAAGGAAGTAGAAGGTCGCCATATCATCTTAATGGAAGATATCATCGATACAGGAAATACGATTGAAAGTTTATTTGAATACTTTAAAAACACCCAAAGACCAAAATCTTTAAGAGTAGCATCTTTATTATTAAAACCAGATGTTTACAAAAAAGAATTCAAAATTGATTACGTTGCCAAAGAAATCCCGAATAAGTTTGTCTTAGGTTACGGTCTTGATTATGATGAATTAGGAAGAAATCTTCCAGATTTATATCAATTATCTGAAGGAAGAATCAATCACTAAAAAATAAATCTGATAAAAAATATGATAAATATCGTTCTATTCGGTCCTCCAGGGAGCGGAAAAGGTACGCAAGCGCAGAATTTAATTGAGAAATTCAATTTGAAACAAATTTCTACCGGTGACCTGTTTCGTTACAATATGAAAAACAACACCAAATTAGGTGAGTTAGCAAAATCATATATCGACAGAGGCGAATTGGTTCCAGACCAAGTGACCATCGATATGTTGACCGATGAATTGAAAAAACCATGTGATGCGCAAGGATTTATTTTCGACGGATTCCCAAGAACAGCAACCCAAACAGAAGCTTTAGAAGAAATAGTTAAAGAAGTTTTAAACAGCGACATCAATGTCTGTCTGTCTTTAATTGTAGAGGATAAAGTTTTAGTGGAGCGACTTTTGAAAAGAGGAGAAACCAGTGGAAGAACTGATGATTCTAATCAAGAAATCATTACCAACAGAATTAAAGAATATTATGCAAAAACTGCAGAAGTTGCCGAATTGTACAAACAACAAGGCAAATATGTAGAAGTGAACGGAGTTGGAGCAATCGACGAAATCTCTGAAAAACTTTTTGCGGAAGTAGAAAAAATAAAGTAATTTGTTCCAGGTCCAAAGTTTCAAGTTCCAACCAATTCAACTTGAAACCTGAAACTTGAAACTCGAAACAAAAAAAATATGAGCAACTTCGTAGATTACGTAAAAATCCATTGTACAAGTGGTCATGGTGGTGCAGGATCTGCACACCTTAACCGTGAAAAATATGTTCCGAAAGGTGGTCCCGATGGTGGAGATGGTGGCCGTGGTGGTCACGTAATTTTAAAAGGAAATTCACATGAATGGACCTTGCTTCCATTGCGTTACACAAGACATATCAAAGCCGAACGCGGTAAAAACGGGAGCAAAAACCAGTTAACCGGAGCTTATGGCGAAGATGTATATATTGAAGTTCCTTTAGGTACAATTGCTAAAAATGAGGAAGGAGAAATCGTTGCCGAAATTATGGAGCACGGTCAAGAAATCATCCTTAAACATGGTGGTAAAGGTGGTAAAGGTAATGAGCATTTTAAATCTTCAACCAATCAAACGCCAAGATATGCACAACCAGGATTGCCTGGTGAAGAAGGTTATATTACTTTTGAACTAAAACTTCTTGCTGATGTAGGTTTGGTAGGATTTCCGAATGCTGGGAAATCAACTTTATTGGCAGCAGTTTCTGCAGCAAAACCGAAAATTGCGAATTACGCTTTTACAACCTTAACTCCTAATTTAGGAATTGTAGATTACCGAAATTATAAATCATTCGTGATGGCCGATATTCCGGGAATCATCGAAGGAGCAGCAGAAGGAAAAGGTCTTGGTCATCGATTTTTAAGACATATTGAGAGAAATTCAATTCTATTATTTTTAATTCCCGCAGATTCCGAAAGTCATTTCGAAGAGTTTAAGATTTTGGAAAATGAATTGAAAGAATACAACCCTGAATTATTAGACAAAGATTTTTTAATTTCTATTTCAAAAGCAGATTTATTAGACGATGAGTTGAAAACTGAAATCTCTAAAGAATTCCCAGAAAACCGACAACCCATTTTCTTTTCAGCTGTTACCCAAGAAGGTATTATGGAACTGAAAGATGCGATCTGGAAAAGATTGCACGGGTAAAAATTCTTCGAAAAAATATTAAAAAAGCAACTTTTTCATTAAAGTTGCTTTTTTTTGTAATAAAAAATCACTTTAAGTTGTCTTATTTATTAAAGATAATAACGATGACAAAACCCTTACTGTTTATACTTTCTCTTTCATTTTCAACAGCATTCGCTCAAGAAAACAAGTCCGCAGATTCTCTATCAACAAAAGACATCCAAGAAGTTTTAATAAAATCCCAACGCAAAAAGCAGTTTGCCGACAAATCGGTTTATACTTTTGATAAAGATGCATTGGAAAAAGCAAGATTTGCAAAAGACCTTCTCACCACTTTGCCCGAATTGCAATTGGATCCCATTTCGAATACTGTAACCAGCACAAAAGGTGGGAAAATTTTATTCCTCATCAATGGTATTGAAGCAAGCGATTTGCAGATGAAGAGCATTAGTCCAGAAAATGTGCTGCGTGTAGAATATTTCGATATTCCGCCAGCAAGATTTGCGACAAGAGCAGATATGGTGGTAAACGTGATTACCAAGAATCCCGAAAATGGATACCGTTTCGGTGCAGATGCTTCTACGGCTTTTACGACAGGCTTTTTGAATGGTTCTGCGTATGGAAATTACACGAAAGGGAAAAATGATTTCGGCATAGAATACAATATCTACCTTAGAAATTATGATAACAGAATCGTAAAAAAAACCTACGAATACGATTTAAACAACGAACATTACAAATCCGACGAAAAGCAAAAAGACCATTTCGGATACACCGACCAATATATTACCGCAAGATTTACCAATACTGAAATCGATAAATATGCGTTTCAGGCAAAACTGACGATGAATATCAGCGATTCATTCAGCAACGGAATTGGCGAAAGTAATTTTACCCAAGGAACTCTTCAGAATATACATGGAACCGTTCACAACCGTGCTTCCGATTATGTAAATCCGACTTTGGATTTGTATTATTCTAAAAATTTAAGCAAAAAAGATGAACTGAGTTTAAATCTAGTGGGTTCATTTTATGATACCAATTCTACGCAATTTGATCGAGAATGGATTCTGTCTAACAACCAAGACGTATTTAATAATGATATGATTTTGAAGGCAAAACAAAATGGTTTTATTGGCGAACTGGCGCATTCTCATCAATTCGAAAAAGGGAAACTCAGTTCTGGATACCGAATTTCAAACAATTCCATTTCCAATGATTTACAAAATTTGACAGGAAAATCAAATTACACCGTAAATTATCTGGAACAATATCTTTACACCGAATATTCTGGCAAGAAAGATAAATTAACGTATCGCCTCGGAATGGGATTAACGAATATTCATAATAAAAGTGCCGAAACGACTTTTGATGAATGGGCTTTAACACCAAAAGTTGTTTTGGGCTATGAACTGAAAAACAATCAAAGTTTAAGATTCACAAGCAGTTATGTACCGAAAAGTCCGAGCAGCGACGCATTGAGTAGCAATATGGTTCAAGTCGTTCCCAACATTGTAAGAACTGGTAATCCGTTTTTGAAATCGCAACATTCTTGGGGAAATAATTTAATTTATTCCTTTAATTCCAAATATTTTGATCTGAATGCCAATGCTTTTTATTGGTTAAGAAATCGCGCAAGCAATCAATATTATGTTTTAAATGCAGATTCGAGCGGTTATCTTCTCACCTACGAAAATGCCAAAAACGCACAACAATACGGACTTCAACTTACGGGTTCTGTAAAACCTTTCGGAAATAATCTTTTGGTCGCAAAACTTGTATTTGCTCCCGCTTCCGAAACTTTAAAAACGAATGATGGAACATTGATAAAAAATAATTATATCGGGAATTATTTCAGTTTCTCATCGGAATATAAAAATTTAAATATTCAATATCAATTCAATGTTCCTTACTATACGCTCAATGGTGCGTTTCTTTCAACCAACGAAAATGCAAGCCATTTCTTTGCAAGTTATAAAAAAGAAAGCTGGACTTTCACTACAGGAATATATTGGATCGGAATGCCATCAGAATACAAAACCAAAAGCTTGCCCGAAAGTCTCGTAAATTACACCGCAAACACTCAGATTTTCAATAACAAAAATATGTTTGTTTTAGGATTGAGCTACGACTTTTCAACCGGCAAAAAAATCGATATTCAGAAAAAACTGAATAACAGCACCGCACCAGCTTCCACTTTTTAAGTTAAAGAATTATATTAATAAATAATCTTGCTAAGATTTCGAACCTTAGCAAGATTATTTATTAAAGATAGTATCAGCGAAAAAATAATAACTTATCTTTGCAAAATATTTCGCGGCATTCTTAGCCCTTTCGGTAATTTATTTACTTAAAAATCTCTGTTAAAATTTTTGGCAGATTTGCTCAAAAATGATGAAGTAAAACGCTTCACCCGCATTAATTTAATACACAGAAATTTTGTTATTTACAGACTTAAAACTTATTAAGCCCATCCTCGATGCGCTTAAAACAGAAGGTTACACGCAACCAACTCCTATTCAGGAAAAAGCAATCCCAAGCATTTTACAGGGAAGAGATTTACTTGGAACGGCACAAACCGGAACTGGGAAAACAGCCGCATTTGCGATTCCAATCTTGCAAAATCTTGCAGAAAAAAACAGCCGCAACAATAACATCAAGGTTTTGGTTTTAACGCCAACCAGAGAATTGGCGATCCAAATCGAAGAGAGTTTTAATGCTTACGGTAGAAATTTGAACCTAAGAAATCTTGTAGTTTTTGGAGGTGTAAAACAAGCTGCACAAGAAAAAGCGTTGAGAAGAGGTGTTGATATTTTGGTAGCAACTCCAGGAAGATTATTAGATTTTATTTCACAGAGAATTGTTTCTCTTCAAAACTTAGAAGTTTTTGTTTTGGATGAAGCGGACAGAATGCTTGATATGGGTTTTGTGCACGATGTAAAAAAAATCATCAAGTTATTGCCTCCGAAAAGACAGACTCTTTTCTTTTCTGCAACTTTCCCCGATGAAATCAGCAAATTGGCTAATTCAATGCTTACCAATCCGGTAAAAGTTGAAGTTGCGCCGGTTTCTGCAACTGCAGATACGATCAATCAAAAAGTATATTTCGTTGACAAAGACGATAAATTGGAATTGTTGACGCATATTTTACAAAACGACATCAAAGAATCGGTTTTGGTATTTTCGAGAACGAAACATGGTGCGGATAAAATTGCAAGAAAACTGCAAAGTCATAAAATTTCGGCGGAAGCAATTCACGGAAATAAATCCCAAAATCAAAGACAAAATGCTTTAAGCAACTTTAAATCTGGGAAAACCAGAATTTTGGTAGCAACTGATATTGCAGCAAGAGGAATTGATATTGACGAACTGAAATATGTCTTGAATTTTGAATTATCTGATGTTTCTGAAACCTACGTTCACCGAATCGGAAGAACAGGAAGAGCCGGCTCAGAAGGAAGTTCGATCTCTTTTGTTGATGGTTTGGATTTATTGAATCTGAAAAATACAGAGAAACTGATCGGTAAAAAAATTCCGGTAGAGAGAGATCACCCTTTTCATACGGATAATTTAGTGGCTCAAAAAAGGGATTCTAACAATAAACCGTTTAATCCAAGACCGAAACCGCAAGGAAATTCAAACAGTGGTCACGCCAAAAAGCCCAATAATAAAAGTAATTTCACGAGAAATAGATAAATATTTCACGCAAAGGCACAGACGAAACGCAAAGACCGCAATTATAGTTGCGGTCTTTTTTTATTTCTAAAAACTCTTTGCGAAAAATCTTTGCGACTTTGCGTGAAAACTTTTGCGAGAAATTTATTTCGAAAACATTCTTAAAGCATTTTCGGTTGTGATTCTGTCGATTTCAGAAAAATCTTTTCCATAAATGTCAACTAATTTTCCAACGACCAAATCCAAATACGAACTTTCATTCCTTTTTCCGCGATGTGGAACGGGCGCAAGATAAGGTGAATCGGTTTCCAGAACGATTTTATCTAAAGGAATTTCATTTAAGAACTGATCGATTTTTCCGTTTTTAAAAGTGACTACTCCACCGATTCCCAAAATAAACTGCAAGTCGATCGCGTGTTTTGCCTGTTCTAAATTTCCCGAAAAACAGTGGAAAATACCACGCAATTTCGGATGTTTTTTTCTTTCTAAAACTTCAAATGTTTCATCGAAACTTTCTCTGGTGTGAATCACAATCGGCAAATCTTTTTCGATTGCCCAATCAATTTGTTGCTCGAAAGCTTTAGTTTGGATATCTAAAGTACTTTTATCCCAATACAAATCGATTCCGATTTCTCCGATTGCCGGAAACGATTTTTCATTCAGATATTTTTCAACCAAGTTCAGTTCGTTTTCCCAAGTTTCAGGTTTCACATAACACGGATGAAGACCCATCATTGAAAAAATTTGATTCGGATATTGACTTTCCAAATCAAGCATTTTTTCGTGCGTTGAAGAATCAATTGCTGGAAGATAAAACTGGGAAACGCCTTTAGAAATGGCTCTTTCAATCGCTTCTTTTCGGTCTTCGTCGAATTCTTCGGAATATAAATGGGTGTGAGTGTCGATCATTTTTTTGATGTCTAATGTAAAATTGTACAAAGTATTAACGTAGAAAAGTACAAAGTATAATTGTATATTCTACGTTAATACTTTGTACAATCAGAATA
Source organism: Kaistella sp. (assembly GCF_049588135.1). Taxonomy (GTDB): domain Bacteria; phylum Bacteroidota; class Bacteroidia; order Flavobacteriales; family Weeksellaceae; genus Kaistella. The sequence goes on from NZ_JBAVFG010000120.1 coordinate 19,319, forward strand.
TTTTATGTTTCACTTTTGATTGTTGCAAAGCGATTTTTTCTTTTAAATTTTCTAAAAACTCTTGATGCTTTGGCGAATTTTCATCGGAAGTTTTATGATGCAAAGCTTTTGAAATTTTAAAATTTTCTTCCACAAAATCCATGGTTTCATCAGCGAAATAAGCGTTCCCGAATTTTTCCCAAATATAATTAATCGCCTGTTTGTTTGGATGAATTAAATCTTCTTTGTAGAAACGGTAATCTCGCAAATCATCCATTAAAATTTCATAAACTGGCAAATAATGGCAGTTTTCGAACTGAGGAATAATTTCGTGAATGGCAGAAATGAGTTTTGATTTGCTCAAATTATTTTCAATCATTCCGTCTTTGGTATGACGAACGGGCGAAACCGTGAAGAGAATTTGAACGTTTTCTTTACAAATATCTTTCAGCTTTTCAATGGTTTCGTAAATAGAATCGGTGAGTTCCAAATTTGTTAAAAGTCGTTTTTCAAAATACTTTCCGGGGATTTTGTGGCAATTGGCAACGAGTTTTTTCTTTGGTAGAAATTCATAAATATAGGAAGTTCCGTAAGTGATAATTACCCAATTGGTATTTTGTAGAAAGCGATTTCCGACTTCTATATTTTGATTTATTTTTTCTAAAATCTGATGCAAAAATCGGGAATCAAATGAAGAATGATGATCCAAAGAAATCATTTCATCATTAAATTTAATTAAATCTTCGTCAGAATAAAACTCGGAATGATGAAGTTTTTTGATCGAATGATTCATCGAAAACGGATTAAAAATTGTTCCGAAAGGATTGTTCAAAGTTTGAATTTGCCCAGTTTGCAACAACTCAGAAATCTCAGATGCAAAACAAGAACCTATTGAAAACACATGATCTTCAACTTCTATTTTATGAGCGGAATTGGGGATTTCTACTTCGGTACGGAATTTCATTTTTTCAATTTGAAAATTTGAGAATGTGCTCATTTGAAAATTAAAAAAGCAGTTGTTAATTCATCTTCAAATTTTCAAATTAGCACATTATCTCATTAAGATTCTCTTCGCAACAAATAATTTGCCAGTTCAACGAATGGTTTTTTCTTTTCGTCAGCAACGTTTATTTTATTCAGATATTGTTGCGCTAAATCATTATGTTCTTGAATAAGATGTAGTGCTTTCTCATCCACTCTGGCACGGCGGAAAATCTTTTCAACACTATAAACTTTATCCACGTTATCGGTTTTCTTAGCGTACCAAAATTCGAGTTCTTTTCTTTCTTCTTCTGTGGTATGCTCCTTGGCTAAAAGATATAAGACGGTTTTTTTATTTTCGTAGATGTCTCCTGCGTGCTTTTTACCAATTTGCTCTTGATTACCAAAAACATCAAGGTAATCATCCATAATCTGGAATGCGATTCCGACGTGTTTTCCGAAATTAAAAATGGCTTTTGCGTCTTTAAAATCTGCACCTGCGATTAAAGCACCAATTTCAAAAGAAGAAGCGCTTAAAATCCCCGTTTTATAGGAAATCATTCTGATATAATCATTGAAGGTAACTTCTTCTTGCGTTTCAAAATTAATGTCGTATTGCTGTCCTTCGCAAAGTAATAATCCGGTGTGGATGAAAACACGCATACAAGCTTTATACAAATCGGGTTCGAGATTTTCAAAAAACTTAAGCGCTTTGAACATTAAGGCATCACCAGAAAGAATTCCAGTATTAATTCCATGCAACGTATGAATAGTTGGTTTTCCTCTACGGAGTGGTGCTTCATCCATAATATCATCATGAATCAGGGTGAAGTTGTGGAAAAACTCGATTGCTAAAGCTGGTTTAATCGCCTTTTTCAAATCACCACCAAACATTTCACAAGCCATTAAAACCATCATCGGACGAAGTCTTTTCCCCCCATGTGAAATAATATAATTCATCGGAGCATAAAGTTCCTCGGGTTTATCCTTGAAGATATATTTTTGAATCGCGGTAGCAACCATCCCCTGATATTCATCTAAAAACTGCATAAAATTTCTTGTTTCTGCAAAAATACGATTTAAAATAATCTTTAACCATTAAAATAGATACAAAAAAAGTCATCTCTTTCGAAATGACTTTTACTATTGATTGCGGTTTGATTATTTTAAAAAGATAACAACCAAATAGGTAGCTCCCGCTACGATGGCTGAAATTGGTATGGTTAAAACCCACGCCCAAAGTAAACTTACCGTAATTCCCCAGCGAACTGCAGAAACTCTTTTGGTTAAACCAACTCCGATAATCGCACCAGTAATGGTGTGTGTTGTTGAAACCGGAATCCCGAAATGCTCGGAAATAAAAAGCGTGATTGCACCAGAAGTTTCCGCTGCAACTCCTTCTAGCGGTGTTACTTTGGTAATTCGAGTCCCCATGGTTTTTACAATTTTCCAGCCTCCACTCATCGTTCCTAAAGCAATCATTAAAAATGATGTAAAAGGAACCCAATAATAGTGTTCTACAAAATAATTGAACTGATGGGTACTGTCTAAAGCTAAATACACTGGATCTTGCAAGGTATGGGTATGGTGGAAAATAATCGCCGCACCAATAATTCCCATTACTTTCTGTGCATCATTTGTCCCATGTCCTAAACTGAATAATGCAGATGAAACCAACTGTAATTTTTTAAACACGCTATCGGCTTTCCGAGGACTTGTTTTTTTAGAAACATAAACAATAAATAAGGTGATAAGGATTGAAATAACCGAACCGATAACCGGTGCCAGAAAAATGAATAAAAAGATTGGAATCACTTTATCATATCTTACTACATTTTGGGTAAAGAGTTGCTTAAAAGCAAGTATCAGTTTATCGATAATTGACAAGTCGGGATTGGTTACCGCAATTAGATGATAGTCTGAAACCAAAGCGTACATTAGAGCCGCTCCTAAAAACCCACCAATTAAGGTATGAGAGGATGAGGAAGGAATCCCAAACCACCAGGTTAATAAATTCCAGGCGATGGCGGCAACCAAGCCAGCAAAAATAACTTCGAGATTAATGAAATCGGTGTTTACTGATTTGGCAATGGTATTCCCAATTTTAAACTCGCCTATTACATACGCAGCAAGAAAAAATGCTGCAAAATTCCAAACTGCAGCCCAAAGAACTGCTTGGAAAGGGGTTAATACTTTAGTTGAAACGATGGTCGCAATAGAGTTTGCGGCATCATGAAAACCATTGATATAGTCGAAAATCAGAGCTAATACAATGATGATGATTAATAGAATTGGTAAATCCATTCTTTTGTTTGTAATAAATTAGGGAATAGATTAAGCGTATTTAATCAAAATACTGTCAATCGTGTTTGCCACATCTTCAGCTTTGTCGGTGACTGTTTCCAGATATTCTAAAACAGATTTTACTTTAATAATCAATAATGCATCATTGGTCTCAAACAATTTTACGATGGCTTGGCTTAAAACATCATCAGCAATATTCTCGAAAGAATTGATTTTAATACAAGATTCTTTCACTGCTTTAGGATCTTTGAAATCGTTCAGGTTTTTAAGAGCGAGCTGAACTTCGAGACAAGATTTGTAAATTAACAAAGTGAACTCGGTATAAGCAGGATCCAATGGTGCTTTGTATAAATAAATATATTTAGCAGAAGCGTACATGAAATCCGCAATATCATCTAACCCACTTGCCAAATGGCTGATATCTTCTCTGTCAAACGGGGTAATAAAGTTTTCTCCTAGCTGCACGAAAATTTCATGAGTAAGATCATCCATTCGGTGTTCATAATCGCTCATGTGTTGCAACATGGTATCATCATTAATATCAAAGTCGAGTAAACTCTCGTGAAATTCTTTTGACATGGCTACCAGCTCTTCTGCAACTTTTTCAAACAGTACAAAAAACACTTTGTCTTTCGGCTGGAACATTTTAAAAATATTTCCGATTCCCATTGTTATTCATTTAATAATTAGTGGTGCAAATTTCCGAAAAAGAGTAACAGCTTTCTCGTTTTTATATTAAGTTTTATTAACATTGCGAAAATATTTCCTAACAAAAAAAACAGTCTCATTACTAATAATGAAACTGTTTTATATTTAAATAAGAAAGAAAAATTAGTTAGATTCTTCTGCTCTCATCTCTTTTCCCTTGAATTTCTGAGTTTGCAATCCTTTAAGAACTTCATCTTTAAATGATTTCTCAACTTCAAAGAATGAGAATTTTTCTAAGATTTCGATGTTACCAATATCTGGACGTTTTTTTGATTTTTCAGTTGACTTGTTGATAATCTCTAACAT
>NZ_JBAVFG010000121.1:0-8893 GCF_049588135.1 Kaistella sp.
AATGATGACCTGAATACACAAAACACACGCAATCAGCGAATAATGAATAAGTTGTCTGTATTTAGTTTTAAAAATCATTCTATTAATCAAGGCCAAAAATCGATTTGAGTTTTTGTTCTCCTATAAGTCGTATAAAAAACGGTGAACACAGCAAAGAATCTGCCGAACACATTTTTAAATTTAATTAAAATTTCATCTAAGTGAACTGAAGTCTATTTTAGGCTAAAAATAATAACTTTCGTGAATAGGAAAACAAATACATACGATTTCAAGAGTCTTTTTTATTTTCTTAAATTTACGCTCATTAAAAAAACAAAAAATGAATAACGCATATATTATTGACGGAACCCGTTCTGCAATCGGAAGTTTCAAAGGAAGTTTAGCACCGGTAAGAACCGATGATTTGATGGCTTCAGTTATCAAGAGTTTAATCGAAAAACATCCGGATTTGCCTTTAGATAAAATCGATGACGTGATTATTGGTTGTGCAAACCAAGCTGGAGAAGACAACCGAAATATTGCTAGAATGTCGCTTCTTTTGGCCGGGATTCCAATCAATGTTCCGGGTGAAACGGTGAACAGATTGTGTGCTTCTGGAATGAGCTCGATTGTTCAGGCAATGCGAGCCATCAGATCTGGTGAAGGCGATTTGTTTATTTCTGGCGGTGTCGAAGGAATGTCGAGAGCACCTTATGTCTTATCGAAGTCAGAATCAGCTTTCGGAACAGATTCTAAAATGTACGATTCCAGTTTTGGATGGCGTTTCATTAATCCTGCCATGGAAAAAATGTACGGAATTGATGCCATGGGAAAAACCGCCGAAAATTTAGCTACTAAATATAATATTTCCCGTGAAGAACAAGATTCATTTGCTTTGAATTCTCAAATGAAAGCGACGATAGCACAAGAAAGCGGAAGATTAGCCGAAGAGATTTGTGACATCATTATTCCACAAAAAAAAGGTGATGCAATTGTCATTAATAAAGATGAATTCATCAAACCAAATTCTTCGCTTGACGTTTTAGGAAAATTAAGAGCCGCTTTTATAAAAGAAAACGGAACTGTGACTGCCGGAAATTCTTCGGGATTAAACGACGGAGCTGCCGCAGTAATCATCGCTTCGGATGATGCGGTGAAAAAATATGATTTAAAACCTTTAGCAAAAATTGTTTGTTCCGCAGTCGTTGGTGTTGAGCCAAGAATTATGGGAATTGGTCCCGTTGATGCCACAAAATTAGCATTGAAAAGAGCCGGATTAACTTTAGATCAAATTGATATTATTGAACTGAATGAAGCGTTTGCCGCACAAAGCATTGCTGTTTTGAAAGAACTGGGAATTGCTAATGACGATCCGCGAGTAAATGTAAACGGTGGCGCAATTGCGCTCGGTCATCCTCTCGGAATGAGTGGAACGAGAATTACCTATTCTGCCGCTTTAGAATTAAATAAATCTGGAAAAAAATATGCGTTGGCAACGATGTGTATTGGCGTTGGGCAAGGTTATGCGGTGATTTTGGAGAATGTGAATTAAGAGAAATTTCTTATAAAAATTTGCCAGGAATGCACGAATATTTTCAATTCGTGAATTCCTGGCAATTTTATTTATAAAATCATCCGTAACGTTTTTTAGTTTCTGTTAAAGAATTTTCAATCAATTTTTCTAAAATATCAACATTCAAATCATCGAGTTTCTTGAAATAAATACATCCTTTTCCCATTTTTATTTTTCCTAATTGGGAAACGAGTGAGTTTTTCGATTCGGGTTCGCAATGTAAAACGTAAAGTGAAAACGCAGATTTCCTCGGCGAAAAACCAACTTTGCACATATCGCCTTCTCTCCCACTTTCGTATTTGTAATGGTAATTTCCAAAACCGATAATCGATGGACCCCACATTTTTGCTTTTTCGCCGGAAAGTTTTTCCATGATTTTCACCAATTCGAAAGAATCGTCTATTTTTTTTGGATCCGAGTTTCTAATGAATTCTTCTACTGAAACTTCGGTGGGTTTGGTTTTGTTTTCGGACATGATTTTTTTGTTTTTATAAAGATAAAAAAACTGTTGAAAAATTTCAACAGTTTAAATTTCATATTCTTAAAAAATTAATGTTGCTGTTTCGTAGGATCGTCATAATTCACCATCCAGTTGATGCCGAATTTATCCGTCCACATCCCGAAATATGCGCCCCAAAATGTATCTGCAAGCGGCATTGTTACCGTTCCTCCCACGGATAATTTGTTGAATAAATCTTCGGCTTCCTCATGCGAATTTGCGTTCACAGAAAGTGAAAAGTTATTTCCTTTGGTGATGGTGTGCATTCCGGGCATGGAATCACTTCCCATTAACATTGTTTCTGCCGAAATGGGCAGTGAAACGTGCATGATTCTGTTTTTTACATCGTCGGAAATTGGCGGCATTCCTTCTTGTGGTGGCATTTCGCCAAATCTTCCCATAAAAGGAATTTCGCCTCCGAAAACAGATTGATAAAATTTGAATGCTTCTTCGCATTCGCCATCGAAAGTTAAATAAACGTTTACTGTTGCCATAATTTTTGTTGTTAGTTGTTAGTTGTCAGGTCTTTATTTTTAATTCTTAATTCTTGAATTTCAATTCCATTTTAATATTTCCTCTTTCGTAAGGAACATTTCCTAAAGGAATTTCGATGAAACCGAATTTTTTGTACATTTCGATGGCAGGAATTAAGCTTCGATTCGAAATAAGCATGAGTTTTTCTGTTCCTAATTTTCGGGTTTCGTTGATGCAATGTTGCATTAAAAGTTTCCCGATTCCGTGACCTTTAAAATCTTCTGTAACCGCCATTTTCGCGAGTTCATAAATGTCGTGTTCCTTCAATAAAGCTGAAGTTCCGACAATTTTTTCTCCGATTTTTGCCAGATAAATTTTGCCGCCTTTGTCGATAATTTCGGTTTCTGGATTGGAGAGTTGATATTCATCAAATTCCTCAACCACAAAATATTTTTGAAGCCATTCGGTATTCAGGGTTTTAAAATCGTCGCGGTATTTTGATTCGTAATTGATGATTTCAATATTCATATTTTTTTGTTTTTTTTTAGTGGAAAGACAAACTGAAAGTTCTTTTAGCCCCGATTGCAGCGGCATCCTTTTGCGAAACGAAGTGTAGCAAAAGATAGAGCGGAAAGCGGGTGTGAAATTTCTGAGAAGCTCTGAAATTTCTTGCTTCTAAAAAATTATTTTTTACTTAAAGCCAATTTATAGCCCACAAAAACCAATCCCCAAACCGCAATTCCCAAAATCCAGAACCAAATAGGCGTTGGCAATGTGTACATCATATAAATGGATTGCAAAAGGAAAATGATGCCGCAAACTAAGGCAAAAATTTTATCATTGTTTCCTGCAACTTTTGTCGATGCAAATCCGGATAAAAATGCGCCGGCTGCGTAAGAAATAATGACAAAAAACAACGCCATAAAAGGAGCTGAAGTCACATATTCTTTCATTGCATTCATATCGTTGGGATCCATTCCCGCCGGAAGTGGGTACAATTTGTGACCCAAAATTTGAAACAACGAAATCCCAATAACTCCGGCGATTAATCCGGCTGGAATTGCTACTATTTTTCTTACCATATTATTGATTTTTCCAGTTGGTTTTAAAATTTAAAGTGCCGTCGTAACTCTTCCAATCGCCGATGAATTCGATGAATTGACCTTCGATTTGCTCCGTTTTTTTATTCCATATAAAGGTATAAATAAATTTCCCTTTGAAAATCCCAGAATGTTTTCCTTTCACTTCTTCCGCCAAATCGTATTCGCCAAAAACAGTGCTTCTTTTTTTGCCGTCTTTGTATTTGGTGATTCTCAGTTTCCCTTCGAAATTCGTGTTGTTTCCTTCTACCAAAGAAAAACCCGAAACAAAATATTCCTGATCGTTCTTTTTGTTTTGCTCGGAAATATTAATTTTCAGTTTTAATGGCGTTTTCTCGTCACCAATAGTTCCTAAATATGGTTTCGAATGATTCATCCAAACATTAGCAATATTGGGCATTTGCCCGAAAGAGAAACTGCTTATCAACAGTAGAAAGAATAGAATTTTTTTCATGATTTGTGTTTTTGGTTGATCGTTTTTGGTCGATCGTTCTTGATTCTTGGCTCTTAAATTAAACCCCGAATTGTGCGAGATGATGATTCAGATGTTTCGCCAACATATTATTCCATTCTTGGAAAGAAAGTTTCCCGAAAGAATGCGACATTTTCCCGTCGAAAGCTTCTCTTCCAAGTTGCTGTGTTTTTTGAATGAAACCGATTAATCGCTTTTTTTCTTCCTCAAAATCCTGTTCTCCATTTATTTTAAACTGAGGCGCAGTTGGCGAATTTTTCGGATATGATTTTTCTCCGACCACTTTTGATTTTACAAAACTCTTTAAAATAAATTTTGCAATTCCACCTGGAGCTTTATGTTTCTGCGGTTCGTAGATCATTTCATAAGTTACGTTACAATGCGCTAACATTTGATCCACACTCATTGTCCCCCAATTTCTTTGGGTTTCGGGAGTAAGATTGTTGATTCTGTCGATATAGTTTTGAGCTTCTTTAGCATCGAAAACATTTTCCATAGTTTTTATTTTTTTGCTTTAAAACAAAATTAGGTGTTTTTTAAATTAAATGCTCATTTATTTTAAACTTCACTGTAAGTAAATTTTCTTCTTCATTTTTTCATCTAATGCTGCAATAGATATGAATCATAACAAATCAACCTTAAAAAGAGATATTCTCATTACTTTTGCACCTTGAAATTTTGAATAGATGATGACGAAAAACTTGCTCCCATTAGCATTGGGAGGATTGGCGATTGGGACTACCGAATTTGTAATTATGGGTTTACTGCCCGATGTCGCTAAATCCTTAGCGATAACCATCCCCGAAGCCGGACATTTAATTTCTTCTTACGCAGCCGGAGTTGTTGTGGGAGCGCCTTTGTTGGTCGCTTATTCAGTGAAACATCCTCCTAAAAAAACGTTGATCGCTTTAATGATTATCTTCACTATTTTTAATGCTTTATCCGCTTTAGCCCCCGATTATTATTCATTAATGATTATTCGGTTTTTAGCAGGATTGCCTCACGGCGCATTTTTCGGTGTAGGAACGGTGGTTGCCGTGAAATTAGCCAAAGAAGGCAAACAAGCACAAGCAATTGCCATGATGTTCAGTGGTTTAGCCGCTGCGAATTTGGCAATGGTTCCTTTCGTTACTTATATTGGTCATAATATGAGTTGGCGAATTGCTTTTGGCATTGTGTCTTTGTTGGGTTTAATCACCATTTTTTCTCTAAAATTATGGCTTCCCAATATAAAACCTGTCGCAACACCGAGCCTGAAAGATGATCTTGCCTTTTTCAAAACCAAAAAAGCGCTCAACATCATTGCGATTACGGCGATTGGTTTCGGTGGTTTGTTTGCGTGGTTCAGTTATATTGCACCCTATCTTACCAATGTTGGAGGTTTTTCTGAAAACTCGGTTTCTTATATTATGATTTTGGCAGGCGCCGGAATGGTAGTCGGAAATTATTTAGGTGGTTTCATGGCAGATCGAATGAAACCCGTTTTGGCAGCCGGAATCTTAATGCTTTCAATGGTTTTAATCTTGATTGCAGTTTTCTTCTTTTCTGATAATAAAATTTCGGTTTTAATACTCACTTTTGGGTGCGGAGTTTTGTCGATGTCGGTTGGAACGCCCATTAATATTATGATGATCAAAGCGGCGAAAGATTCTCAAATGATGGGAGCGGCTTTTATGCAGGCTTCTTTTAATGTGGCAAATTCTTTAGGCGCATTTTTCGGAGGAATTCCGTTGGTTTACGGTTTGAGTTTCAACTATCCTTCGTTGGTTGGCGCGTTCATGGCATTTATCGGTTTTGTACTGATTCTTATTCATTACCAAAAATCTAAGAATCCGGAAACTATTTCTTAACAAATATTTTCATATCAAAAAAATCCGTTTCAAATAAATGAAACGGATTTTAGTTTTCCTAAAATTTCGAAAAATAAATTATTCCGAAATCGTCACCTTCGTTCCTTGCGTGTGCACGTTCATTTGCGGCGCGTAATAATTTTGCAAAGTCGTAATTCCGTTGCTGAAAGTTCCCGAAGCGTTGCAAACATAATCGTACTCGAAAACATATTTTCCTTTCGGCATGTATTCGATATAAAAATTCGTGGAAGCGTCTTTTGTGGATTGATAATATCCTAAATTGTTTTTCCATTCGTAGCCAGAAATCACGTTCAGTGGCTCGAAACCTGCGGCTCTCATGTCTTTTAAATGAATGAATTCCATATTTCTGTCGGTATTCAAAATCATTCTTACCGTTACTTTATCACCAACTTTCAGCGGAGAATTTTCCGTGATTTTCATCAATTCTTCCCCATTTACGGTTTTCACTTTTTTGTACAATTCTTTAGAAATCGAAATATAATTTTCCGAAGATTTTATTTTGTCTAAATCCTCATAATATTGCCAAAATAAACCTCCTTGAACAATTCCTGCTCCAGGTTTTGTAACCGTTACCGTTCCTAAATTTTTGTCGATAGTGGAAGGTTTTACGGAAGTTTTCACGTAACCCGTTGCTTTCGCATCAAAATTCGTCAATTCTTTTCCGCCCCAAATAATCGTTGCTTTATCGCTTTCTGTGGAAGTCCAAGATTTCCCAGAATTTAAAATCGTAAAAATCACTTCCGCCGTTCCGCGCGAACTTCCCCAAGAATTCACTTCTTTCTGCGTAACGAGCCAGATTTTCATTTCTTCGATAAAGTTTTCATCAGTCGGCGTTAATTTCTGGAATGCTTCCAAAGCTCCCGCCTGATTCACGGTTTTCGAAGAATACCAACCCCAATCGTTGAGATTTTGTTTCCAATAAACTCCTTGAGTTTCGGTATCAGTCGAGGTTTCTTTTAGGTATGTCAGGAATTTTTTCGAAATATCTTTTAAGCCATAATCATTAAATAAAATCGCCAATCGGTGCAAACCAAAGAATGTGAAATCGGTTATTTTTTCGGTTTTGGCTTTAGAAATAACCGCATTTTTCAACGCTGTTCCTTTCGCTTTTAAAGGATATTGTTTTTCCCAATAATTTCGGGTGTTGAGATAATCGAGAACGTAATTATTAACAACGTCTTTCTTATCAATTTGTCCGTATTTATTCACTTCAGAATCAACGTAATTAATGAGTTTTGCAACCATTTCTTTTTGTTCAGAACTTTGATAATCTTCCACATTTCCTTTCAGCCATTCATTAATTTTTCCTAAATTTTTAAGAATATAAAGCGAGTTGTAATACGAACTCGGATAACCTTGATACCAAGAAAATCCACCATCAGGATTTTGCAGTTTCTGCAATTCGCTCCAGTCTTCGTTAATGGAATTTCGCATCGTATTGGCATCGAATAATCTTGCCAATTTTTCCATCTGTTCGGTTTCATTTTTACTTTCCAAAACCCAAGGCGTTTCTTCTAAAAGCAATTGTTTCAGTTCCTGGTTTTTATCCAAATTTGAAGTCAATAAACCTTTGCTTTGATATTCATCAAAAACCGTTTTCAATTTCGGATTTGCTTTGAAGATTTCGGAAGCCAAAACATCAGCAAACCATTTGTTGAAAACCACATCCGCAGAATTATTTTGGTCGTTTTTTAAACTTGGCAACGCAAACATCAATTCCCAAATCGGATTTGTCGTGAGTTCCAAAGTATTGGAAACATTTGTAGCGGTTTTTGAAGTATTATTTTTAAGATTTTCTAAAACAAAAGTCTTGGTTTGTCCTTCTTTCACAAAAATCGGAACCGCATCCGTCACCAACATTCTGTTCGGTAAAACAGCAATTGCTTTTTGTTCGCCATCGGAGAAAGCTCCAGCTTTCGCAACGATTTTAATGATAATCGAAGAAACATCATTCGGAACTTTCAGTTTCCAGTTCACGACAGAATTTCCGTTTTCTGTTAAATTAAATGATTTCTGAGTTTCATTTAAATTAAATTTATTGGAAATATCTTCATTCGTAAAAGCATCTAAAATCTGAAGTTGCGCTACTCCACTTAATTTTTTGTCGACTACACTCGACAATTTCGACTGCAGATTCAGTTCATCACCTTCGCGTAAAAAACGTGGATAATTTGGAGTGACGGAAAATTCTTTCTGAGTAATAACTGATTTTTCTAAAGTTGCAGAACGGGCATCTTTGGTATGCGCCAAAAACATCAGTTTCCATTGCGTTAAAGCTTCAGGCGAAGTAAATTCAAAGGTGATATTTCCGTCTTTATCGGTTAATAAATTGGGGTAGAAAAATGCGGTTTCGTTCAGATTTTGACGGACTGCAATTTTGTCTAAATCCACTTTAACTTCTTCAATCGCTTTAGTCTTTATGGTATCAGACACATATCCTACATTACCTTTCTCTCTTTTGACTCCAAGAGCTGTAACAACTACTTCATCGATAGCGCTCGACTCCCGCACTTCTTTCGCTGAAGCCATAGGAGCCAATACTCTATTGTACATTACATTTCCATAAATCTCACCATCAAACCAATTGAATTCAGGAACATTTACATTTTTAGTTTTCAAATAAGGAACTCTTTTACTGTAATTTCTCTGTGACAAACTTTCATTAATACCGTAAGAATTCATGCTGAAATACTGCTGATATAATTTCTGCCACGAGAAAGAATTGCCAGCAAACTGATCCAAAGATTTATCGTACATATTCGCCAAAACTTCCGCGTTGATCTTCTCTTTATCTTCTCCTAAAACTTTAACCGTCCATTTTTCTTTTTGTCCCAGCTGCAGTTTATCGCGGAAAGTGACGGTTTCTATTCTTAAAGATTTTTTGTCGGAAGCAATACTTAAATTGATGTTTTCCGTTTTTACGTC
>NZ_JBAVFG010000122.1:0-6118 GCF_049588135.1 Kaistella sp.
GTATCACAAAAACCGAATCAAATTTACGGAGAAAAAGAATACCTATTACCAACGGAAAAATTATTTCTGACCAAAATTTTGGTTTTTGGGTGTCCCTATTTTTATCACATCATTACAGCATACTTTCTGGACAGATCATTCAGATTTTCCCGTACAAACCAGCTACAGAAACAAGAGCAAGCATTTACAGTAAGTTGTACAAAATGAGAGACTTTAGAAACAGAGTAAACCATTGTGAATCGATTTTTTTTAACGGAAATAGTATTGATTGTACGGAATCTTTAGCAATTTTAAACACGATTTATGACATGCTGAAGTGGATTGATCCCGAATTGGAAAAATTCTTTGAGGGATTGGAAAACGTAAGAAACAAAATCAACCAAATAAATACGATATGAAAAAAATTCTGCGAAGAATTCAACTTTCGTTTTGTTTTATGAACTGCATTCGGGTCGTTTTGAGTAACCCCGCTCACACGCGAAAACGCAGATTCGGCGGAGAGAACCCTTTGTCCTGGCCGCCTTTTTCTTTTGGTTCATCCGCCAATACCCTATTTCCTGTAGGCGACTGTATTTCTATCAGATAATTCTCTTTGCCGTTGTTGGCTGTAATTTTTATTTTTTGTTTGTTGGATAAGAAATAAATTCTGTTTTGCTTCCTTTTGTTTAAAGGTGTTATTTTCTTTGTTTCATTTTACGTTTTTTTGACTAAGGCCGATACCACTTTATTAAGTGTTAATCCTTGCACTAATATAGAAAATATAACAATAAAATATGTGGCCGAAAGGATGGTTTCTCGGTAAGTTGATGGAGGCAGCGAAAGCGCCATTGCGACGGATATTCCGCCCCGAAGTCCCGCCCAGGTGAGAATTGCAAGGTTATTGAAGTTCACCTTTCGCAGCACAAAAACCGCGGGAAGGGTTACCGTTACCAGTCTTGCGAATAAAAGGATCACAATGGAAACGGAACCAACCAGCCAGTAATTATTTAAAAAAGACATCATGATCAGTTGCAATCCGATCATTACGAAAAGAATGGTATTCAATACCTCATCCAATAATTGCCAGACCTGGTTGAGGTGTTCATTGGCAGGATGACCCTTACCAAAATTCAGGTTGCCGATCAATAATCCGGCAGTAACTGCAGCCAGCGGAACGGATGCATGAAATTTACCGGCAATGAGCGATATGCACAAGATCATTGAAATGGAGATCAGTACGATCGTTTGAAAATCGTGTATGGAGCGAATAAGTCTATATCCCAGATAACCAATAATCGCTCCTATAACTACACCGCCAATCACTTCCTGTGCAAACAGTTTAATAGTACTTGTCAATGTAGTTGTACCGGATTCATGAACGATCCCTAAAAGTGTTACAAATAAAATCAGACCTACAGCATCATTGAATAGCGACTCGCCAGAAATAATAATATTGAGTCTTGGTGGTATTTTTGATTTTTTCAGAATAGAACTCACGGCAATAGGGTCTGTGGGAGAGATTAGTGCTCCAAAAATGAAACAATAAATCAGAGGCAACTGAAGATTGATAAAGATGGTAACAAGATATAATAATCCTCCGAATATACTGGCAGATATTAATACGCCGATTGTACTTAATATAAATATTGGGAGCCTGAGCATTTTAAGTTTTTTGTAATCAAAATGGATCGCACTGGCAAAAAGCAAAAAACCCAGCATTACATCCAGTAAAATTTTTGAAAAGTTAATGCTGTGAGCCATCATAGTTACGGTTGCACTCATTCCGGAATTTGATTTTCCTGCAACCAATATCAATATTGACACCACTAAAGAAATAGCCATAACACCAATGGTACCAGGCAGCCTTATCAATTTTTCATTAAAAAAAGAAAAAGCCGTGCTTAAAAGAATAAGTACAGTTATGATGGTCAGTATATCCATGTTCATTTGATTTGTAAACTTTCCATTTATGCTATATTAATCAATGACTTTCTTACCCCCGGAAGTACTTTAGTTCCGAACAATTCTATAATGATGATTATATGCACGAATATTCCCTTACAAAAATTAATTTTCTGCAATATTTTCTTTCACTCCTTAGGTGAATGAATTTGTTTAATCAATATCTTTTTTTTTACATTGTTATTACAAGCTCCTATAAATAGACTAAAACGAACATCAACTTTTTTATAATTCCGGCTCTGTTTTATCATTTGAATAAACAGGCAGATTCCAGTGATAACGTAGCGCCAATAAGCGTAATCCAAAGCATACAATTAAAGCAATGATGGAGATCCAATCAGTTGATAGCCATTTAAAATAATTTCCTGCAACTACAATCAAGGCTCCTGTAAGTGCTGCTGATGCATAAATTTCTTTTTCCAATATAATGGGAACCCGATTAAGCAAAATGTCACGCAGAACCCCGCCACCAACAGCGGTAGTGATTCCCAAAAGAACAGCAACTTCTGCATTATGGCCGTATGCAAGACTTTTTTGAGCACCAGTAACCGCAAATAAGGATAGGCCCAATGCATCGAAAAATATCACGGGTTGATTTAACCGTTGAACATAAGGGTATAAGCCGATGGTTATTCCTGCAGCTATTATTGCCGCTACAAGGTAATACCAGTTTGTTAATCCAGCCGGTGGAATAGCACCGATACAAAGATCACGCATAATCCCACCACCACAGGCTACTATAAATGCAATGCTGCAGATCCCGAACAGGTCCAGACCCCGTTGCTTTGCCGCTGCTGCTCCGCTTATGGCAAATACAAAAGTACCCGCCAGATCAAGAAAATAGTAAAGTGTATGTAGTTTATCCATCTCAAGGGCAATCTAATCCAACCAGGCTAGAGCGGCGGTCATCATCGCCTGCAAACCTGTTTTTAAAGTGGGGTTAATTACCGGCGCAAATTTGGGTGAATGATTACTGGGAATAGAATTTACCTGATTATTCTTTTTAGCTTCCAAATATATTTTAGGATCAGTTCCGCCAACAAACCAAAAAACATAAGGCACTTTCCAATTCGTTCCAAAAACACTAAAATCTTCACTGGCAGAAGCCGGCTGCGTCTCAAATGATTTATCACCGAACTGGGCATCGAAGGCTTCTGCTACTTTTGCGGTCGATGCCACATCATTCACCGTCATTGGATAGCTGTCTATCGTGGTGAATTCAGGATCTCTTGGCGCATTGGATGCGTCGCACTCCGCACAACAAATCCGCTTAACAGCTGAAAGAATATGATCTTTAACGCCGTCATCAAAAGTTCGGATATTCAATTTTATGGTGGCATCATCCGGAATAATATTTTCCTTGGTACCAGCTTGCAATGATCCTATGGTGAGTACTGCATTTTCAATCGGTGCTACTTCACGCGAAATAATGGTTTGTAAGCGCATCGCAGTTGCTGCCGCCATAATCACCGGATCAATGGATGTTTGTGGCTGTGAACCGTGTGCGCCACGCCCAAAAAGTTTAACTTTAAGACTGTTTCCTGCGGATAGTATCGCACCGCTACGATGTCTAACGGTACCTGCTTCACCCACCATTACATGTTGTCCCAGAATAATATCCGGTTTAGGGAAACGTTCCATCATGCCATCATCGATCATGCCTTGTGCACCACGGCCAACTTCTTCGCCGGGTTGAAAAACGGCCATTATCGTTCCTTTCCATTGATCCTTATGCTCTGAAAATAACCTTGCAGCGCCCATTAACCAGGTCACATGCATATCATGACCGCATACATGCGACACCCCAACCTCAATCCCTTCACCATCTCTGGCCACAGTAGTACTTGCATAAGGTAATCCTGTAGCCTCTGAAACAGGAAGTGCGTCCATATCGGCACGAAGCATCACCGTAGGGCCTTCTCCATTCTTCATAATACCTACCACACCAGTAATCCCAATACCCGTTGAAACTTCATATTGATATTTGGTTAAATAATCTGCAGCAATTTTTGCCGTGCGAAATTCCTGCATCGATAACTCGGGGTTTCTATGAATATCTTTATAAATCTCTTCCAATTCAGGAAGAAGTTCATCAATGAAACGATCCATCGTACTGTTAAACGCTTTAATTTTGGTGATTTCCATGGTTTTTAATATTAAAAAATTAAAATGAGGTTCTTATTAATTTAAATATTGCTTTTATCGGTTTTAGGAACGGTAATCATGATGGCAACGATGGCTACAACAACCATAAAAACGTTAAACAACAATCCTATCCCAGCTGCATACCGTACCTCTATATTATCAGTTCTTCCCATGAAAATAGCCGCCATGGGCGGAGTACCCTCCATCTTGCTAAGTCCGTAAAAGATAGCAGCAGAAATTGCAACGCCAAAAGCAGCTCCCAATGATGATGCCATTTTGTAGATCCCAGATGCCGATCCCGCTTTATCGCCGGGAACATTACTCAAAGCAGCATCAGTAGAAGGAGTAGCATAAAAGCCAAGTCCCACCCCAAACAAAGTGAAACCAACAAATGAAACCACAATATATTCTTTCGCTAAAAGAAAAGTAAAGCTTGTGAGTAAAATACCCATTCCTGTTATGAAACAACCGAGCAACATTGGTTTCCTTGGACCCATTTTTTGAAGTAATTTTTCTCCTACCCGAATGGTACTCAATATAGCCACTAAATAACCAACAGTAACTAAACCTGATTGCAAGGAAGACAATCCAGCTTCCTGCTGTACAAGGGCTAATGAAACGAGCAATGTTCCAGCGGCTCCGTTGAGTAGAAAATTGGATAATGTTGCCCCAGAAAATGTTTTGTTCTTAAAAAGCGTCAAGTCAACGAAACTGTTTGTTCCCTTCGTTTCAATTCTGAAAAAAGCAGTGGCAGAAATGATAAAAACAGCGCCACCTGTTAAGACCGCTGGGCTTAGCCAACCAAGACTGGATCCTTGTCCAATCACAATATTCAAGGCGACCATTGCGATAATAAAAGCGATAAGACCCGTCCAGTCGAAAGGTTTTTTATCTGTCGTTACGACTTTACTTTCCGGAGTGCCTCTCAATAAAAAATAACTTATAACAGCAACGAGGATCGATAAAATGAAAATCCAGCGCCAACCAATGGTAGAGGCGATGAATCCTCCAAATAATGAACAAAGTCCTGAACCGCCCCATGAACCGATAGACCAAAAACTTAAGGCTCGCTGCCGCTCTTTACCATTAAAGTAAGCCTGCATTAAAGCCAGTGTTGCGGGCATAATACAAGCTGCAGAAAGTCCCTGCAAAATACGTCCCGCCAATAGAAACACAGCTGTACCAGATGGTGAAATCACAATGAGGAATGAACCCACTACACTCAGTGCTAAGCCAATGTTGGTCATCTTCACCCTACCAATCCGATCTGCCAATCCGCCCGCTACCACGATGAAAATTCCAGAAAATAAAGCGGTAATACTGACTGCAATATTGTTCAAATTATGGCTGATTTTTAGATCAGCGCTCATGGTAGGCGCAATGTTTAAGGTTGTTTGCGCAAAAAGCCAAAAAGTAATGACAGCCAATCCAATCCCTACAATAAGCTTATCCGTTCCACGGTAGTTTGATGCGACGGTCTTTGTTTGATTAGAAGAAATCATACTATTTGTATTATGTTAGTATTACTTTTCTTAGTTCTGTCACAGCTGTTAAATAAAATACGATGAAATTAGTATTTCATAACTTTAATGTTGGTTCTATTAACTCATTTGATCTCAGCAATGAGATATTTCTGTGCTACTTCTTCTGTCAATTACAAAAGGTAAAAAGGTTAAATCATCTTCGCTTAGCTAAGGAAATAGAATTTTAAAAATTAAAGGTAGTATTTTTTATTTAAAATCCTAATAACAAGCAGTTTGTAATTTTCATACCCTCGTCCCATAAGGGCTTTTATCCCAGGACGTTCAAAGCCTATTGCCTTAGAGCCTGTTTAAATTTTATTCAATAAAAATTTTATGGCGGATAATTTGACCATATTTTCAGAGGTTTCCATTATGAGTTCATAATTTCTACATAATCTTCTGTCATTATCAAACCATGAAAATGTACGTTCAATAATCCACCTTTTGGAAATGGGCTGAAAACCAGTTTTGTTCTCATCACTTCTCATTACAACATTAATGAGGTAACC
>NZ_JBAVFG010000123.1:0-7135 GCF_049588135.1 Kaistella sp.
ATTTTGAATAACTGTTACTTATCACAATGACTGTATTTTCACGAAAATATTCACAATATTAAAAACTTTGTTCTGAAACTCTAATTTGCTCATTAACAAAATTTTAGAATAAAAATAGAATTTACAACCTTTATGAAAAGAGAATTCATACCATTACTTTTCAGTAAATTTGATCGATTTAATTTTCATTAAAATATATATAAAATGAAAGAACTTTTTATTTCCCGATTTCAATATTATAAAGAACTCGCTGAAAAAACTTTTGATCAAGTTTCTGAGGAACAGTTGTTTTGGAAATACAATGAAGAAAGCAATTCCATTGCTACTTTAGTAAAACATCTTTCTGAAAATATGCTCTCACGATGGACAAATTTTCTTACTGAAGATGGCGAAAAACCTAACCGAAATCGCGATTCAGAATTTGAAAATGACCTTGCTTCGAAAGATGAAATGATTCGGGTTTGGGAAAAAGGCTGGCATGTTTTGTTCGATGCTTTAAATCAAATTAAAGACGAAAATTGGAATAATACCATTCTCATTCGTGGCGAAAAACACCGTATTTTAGATGCGGTTTTAAGACAACTCGCCCACTATCCTTATCACATCGGGCAAATTATTTATATCGGAAAAATGCTAAAAAATGACGACTGGAAAACTTTGTCCATCCCAAAAAATGAATCAAAAAAGTTGAATCTTGAAAAAATGAAAAGTCAAGATTCATCGGAAATTCAAGAAAATTCCTCACCCGTTTGTTTCGCAAAAAGTGATGAAGTTCGGGATGATTATAAGATTTGAAAATTCTGACATCAATCAGTTCTGATAAAAGTCAGCACCATTTATAAAACCTTGTAGCAGGTTCTGGCTAATTTTACACCATCAAACTCAAACACATGAAAACAAATGGTGGCATCCATAATCTCGAGCAAGTTTTACTTGATTTAAAAACGAAGAAGCATTTAA
Source organism: Kaistella sp. (assembly GCF_049588135.1). Taxonomy (GTDB): domain Bacteria; phylum Bacteroidota; class Bacteroidia; order Flavobacteriales; family Weeksellaceae; genus Kaistella. The sequence continues at coordinate 961 of NZ_JBAVFG010000123.1, forward strand.
CTTTCGACGATGTTTGCGACTTGCTATTTACTTTTCAATTCAAAGATTTCGATGAGTTGTTTCAAGTTACCCCTTTAGAAGTTCCGAATGAAACCTTTATGCGAATTCCGATTTATCATCATGAATTTGTGGCGGCACTTAAGATTTGGGGAATTAATACTTATTCTGCCATCTGCGATCACTCGAATTATGACGCAAAAATCAAAGTCTTAAAAGGAAGTTTAACCGAAGCCAGTTATCGTGAAAATTCAAATTTCATCGAATATGATTCAAAAGCAACTGCCAGAGCTGGTGATGTTTTGGTAGAAGAACAAACCGATATCAATTCCATCATTAATAATTCTGAAGAGATTTCAGTGAGTCTTCATATTTACAGAACTTCGAAGTTATGGATGGAAGGAGTTAGAATTTTTGATACAGAAAATCGAAAAATCGCTTATCTTTCTAACGAAGCAAAAGCCTGCTCTTGGAATTTACCCGAAAATAATTACCAAAAAATAATTCATCTATAAGATCAAAAACTTCATTTTTAAAATTAAATTTCATTCATTAAAAATCACAACTTTTTGTGATTTTTTTTGTTCAATACATTTTCTATTTGGAAAAAAAATAATCTTTAAATTTGCACCATTCAATTATGGAACACTTACAATTAAAAACCGCCGCTTTTCATACCTTAGGTTGCAAACTTAATTTTGCTGAAACCTCAACCATTGCCCGTCAACTTACTGGTGCGGGTTATCAGAAGGTCAGTTTCGATGAGCCTGCTCATGTGTATATCATCAATACTTGTTCGGTAACCGAAAATGCAGACCGCGAATGTAAATTTCATGTAAAACGAGCCATGAAAGCCAATCCCGACGGTTTGGTGGTAATTCTAGGTTGCTATGCGCAATTGAAACCAGAAGAAATTTCGGCGATCGAAGGCGTTGATCTTGTTTTAGGAGCAAAAGAAAAATTCAATATATTAAGTTATCTCGATGATTTACAGAAATCAGAAAACCACGGAATCATTCATTCCTGCGAGATCGATGAAGCAGATTTCTTTATCGGAAGTTATTCGATTGGTGACCGAACCCGTGCTTTTTTGAAGGTGCAAGATGGTTGTGATTACAAATGCACCTATTGTACGATTCCTTTAGCAAGAGGAATTTCCCGATCAGACACCATCGACAGTGTGGTAAAAAACGCAACAGAAATCGCTCAAAAAGGAATTCGTGAAATCGTATTAACCGGTGTAAATATTGGTGATTATGGAAAAGGTGAATTCGGAAATAAAAAACACGAACATACTTTCTTGGATTTAATTTCAGAATTGGATCAGATTGAAGGTATTGAAAGAATCCGAATTTCATCGATAGAACCGAATTTATTGAAAGACGAAAGCATAGAATTAGTGGCGAGAAGCAAGCGTTTTGTGCCGCATTTTCATATCCCTTTACAAAGTGGAAGCGATGACCTATTAAAGAAAATGAAACGCCGTTACATGAGCGGCTTATATTCTGACCGTGTGGCAAAAATTCGTGAAGTGATGCCCGATTCCTGTATTGGTGTTGATGTAATTGTGGGATTCCCTGGAGAAACTGAAGAGAAGTTTTTGGAGACTTATAATTTCCTTAATGAACTTCCGATTTCTTATCTTCACGTTTTCACTTATTCTGAAAGAGAAAATACAGAAGCTGCAGAAATGGATGGTATTATTCCGATTCCTGAAAGAAAGCGAAGAAATAAAATGCTAAGAATTCTTTCTGAGAAAAAGAAAATGGCATTCTACCAAACCCAATTGGGAAAAACGCTTCCTATCCTTTGGGAGCATGAAAACAAAAACGGAATGATGTACGGATTTACTGAAAATTATGTTCGGGTACAAAAACCTTTTGATGAAAACTCAGTCAATCAAATAGAAAATTTAAAACTCACCAAAATAGAAAGCGACGGAACCGTTTCGGTACTCGCTGCTTTTGAAAATTTTCTGGCTAAGATGTAATAATTTGGTAACCTGAGTTCGATGATAATGAAACAATTTATTACTTGAACTTAGGTTAGCAATACTTTTCAATTTTTAAATGATCTTACTTTAGACTTTCATTCTGTACTTTATCCATTTGCATTTTAGAAAATCGAGGTTGCAGAATTTTCGCAATGAGTCCCGTCCAACCGGTTTGATGTGATGCTCCTACTCCACGGCCGCTATCACCATGAAAATATTCATAAAATAAGATATAATCTTTGAAACCTTCGTCTTCCTGAAATCTTGGATATTGCCCGTTAAAAGGGCGTTTCCCATTTTCGTCCATTAAGAAAATCTTCGCTAGCCGTTTTCCAAGAAAATCTGCAATCTCATCTAAACTTAAATAATTTCCGCTTCCAGTAGGACATTCTACTTTAAAATCGGGGCTGTAATAAAAGAAGAAACGCTGTAAACTTTCAATAATTAAAAAATTAATTGGAAACCAAATTGGTCCACGCCAATTGCTATTGCCACCGAACATATCACTATCACTTTCTGCTGGAAGATATTTTACGGTATAATCGGTTCCGTCTAAATTAATATGAAATGGATTTTCTTCATATCCCTTTGACAAAGCCCTTACTCCATAGTCGCTTAGAAATTCTTTCTCATTCAGCATTCGTTCTAAGAGTTTTTTTAATCGATGACCTCTGAGCAAAGAAAGTAAATGTTTGGAATCGTCGCCTTTTACTTCCCAGTGAGAAACGAGTGCCGCCAATTTCGGTTTGTTTTTTAACACCCAGTCCATCCTTTCTTTAAAAGCAGGCAATTGATCGAGCATTTCTTCATCGATTACTTCTACGGCAAACATTGGAATCAAACCTACGATTGTGCGGATTCGCATAAACATATTGGTACAGTCTTTCAACTGCAAGGCATCATAGAAAAACTCATCCTGATCGTCCCAGAGCGAAAAATCATTTTCTCCCATATTGTCTAATGCATTGGCAATACTTAAAAAATGCTCGAAGAATTTTGTTGCCATATCTTCATATACTTTATTATACAATGCCAATTCCAGCGCGATTCTCATCATATTCAGCGCGAACATTGCCATCCAACTTGTACCGTCGGCTTGCTCTAAAATTTCACCATTCGGTAAAGTTTCGTTTCGGTCAAAAATACCGATATTGTCTAAACCTAGGAAACCACCTTCGAAAATATTATTTCCGTTGTGGTCTTTTTTGTTGACCCACCAAGTAAAAGTCATCAATAATTTTTGAAAAACCCCTTCCAGAAATTCAAGATCTGGTTTTCCTTTTACTACCTCATCAATTTTAAAAACCCTGAAAGCTGCCCAAGCATGAACAGGTGGATTCACATCGCTAAAATTCCACTCATACGCTGGCAGTTGACCATTAGGATGCATGAACCATTCGAGCGTTAAAAGTTTCAATTGCTGTTTGGCAAAATCTGAATCGATAATGGAAAAACTTAAAGTATGAAATGCCAAATCCCAAGTGGCAAACCACGGATATTCCCATTTATCGGGCATTGAAATAATATTCAGAGAATTGAAATTTCCCCAGTCTTCATTTCGAATATGTCTTCGCGATTTCGGTGGCGGAATTTCGGCAGGATCACCCTCCAACCATTTTTCAATATTGTAATGATAAAATTGCTTGCTCCACAACATTCCCGCAAAAGCTTGCCGCTGCACCAATTTTTCATCATCTGTTTTTACTCCTTTTTGTACTTCTTTATAAAAATCATCGGCTTCCGTTTTTCGTTGTAAAAAAATAGTTTCAAAATCTGCAAAAGGTTGATCAAAATCTTTGTCGCATAATCTGAATTCAAAAATTTGTGTAGTATTTGCTGCGACTATTTCATCGATCAAGAAAGAAGCTTTGGTGCCATTTTCATCTGAATTAATGGAGTTTTTATTTCCATTAATAATAAAATCATTGATGCCGTCTTTACAATATTTCCCAGAATTTACAGATTGAAATATCCTTTGATAATTGGTTTCATTGTCACAAAAAAGAATATCCGAAGATTGTTTTGCGTAGATATTTTTTATTGATAAATCTTTATGATTGATTGCAATTTGATTCGATTTTACACCGTTTAATTGAGGTCGATAATCATCATATCCCCAACTCCAAGAATTTCTAAACCAAATCGTGGGCAAAAGAATTAATGGTGCATCATTCGAAGATTTATTGATAACGGTGATTTTGATAAGAATATCTTCGGGGGAAGATTTTACGTATTCGATGAAGATGTCAAAATATTCATTCTGATCAAAAATCCCAGTATCGATGAGTTCATATTCGGGATTTTGTTTTCCAGCTTGTGCATTTTTATAAATTAAATCATCGTAAGGGAAAGCGTTTTGAGGATATTTATACAACATCTTCATGTAAGAATGTGTCGGCGTATTATCTAAATAATAGTAATATTCTTTTACATCTTCGCCGTGGTTTCCTTGTTCGTTTGTCAAGCCAAAAAAACGTTCTTTGACCATTTTGTCTTTTTTGTTCCAAACTCCAAGTGAAAAAACCAGCAATTGTTTGTCATCACAAATTCCGCAAATTCCCTCTTCTCCCCATCGGTAAGTTTTTGCTTCTGCGGTATCGTGATTGGTATAATTCCAGGCATCGCCATCAGCACTGTAATCTTCACGCACTACACCCCATTCTCGATTGCTGACGTAAGGTCCCCATTTTTTCCAAGAAATATCAGGTAGTCTTTTGTTTTCTTCTAACATTTTATTTGAGTTTTAATGCAGATTAATATTTAGGAAAGATTCAATTAAAAATTTTTAATATTTTACCTTCTAAAAAAGAGAATCTATCCACCAGTAGAAAACGATTCAAAAGTCGTCATTCCGCCATCGATAAAAACACTTGTTCCCGTTATATAATCCGATTGATCGCTGGCTAAGAAAACTGCGAGATTGCCAATATCTTGTGGCTGGCCTATTCTGTCATAAGGAATTAAACGAAGTAAAGAATTCAATGCTTCTGGCGTATCCCAAGCACTTGTATTAATGGGCGTTTGAATTGCACCGGGACAAATCGAATTTACACGGATTTTATTTGCACCATATTCTTGAGCTAAAGTTTGCATCAACATTCGGATTGCACCTTTGCTAGAAGCATAATTGGCGTGTCCAGACCAAGGAATAATTTCGTGCACCGAAGAAATATGAATAATTTTTCCGCAAGCTACGGAACGAGAAGGATCGATTCCTCTTCTCAAGAATTCTTTAATGGCTTCCCGAGCACACAAAAATTGACCTGTTAAATTAATTCCAATTACGGCATTCCATTGATCCAAAGTCATTTCTGTAAACTTCGCATCTTTCTGAATCCCAGCATTATTAACTAAAATATCAACAGTACCCAATTCTTTTACAACATCCTGAAACATTTTAACGACTTCCTCTTCTTTCGAAACATCGCATTGGTAAACGATTCCTTTTCCACCATTATCGGTAATCTCCTTCAACACCGTATTTGCCTGATCTACTGCGCCTGCAAAAGGGTAATTAATAACGACTTGGGCGCCAGATTCTGCCATTGATTTTGCAACTCCTGCTCCGATTCCGCTGGAGGATCCGGTGATTATAGCGACTTGATTTTTTAAAGAAACTTCCATATAATGAGTTTATTTTTTGAACATAATGAAAAAGAAAGTATCGAGCCAAAATTTTAAAATAGGAATTAAAATCTATTTTTAATGATAGTAAACGTCTTCATACATTACTCCAGCTTCAATTCTTATCGGCAAGAAATTTTCTTTGGGAACAATCGGGCAGTTATAATCTAAGGCATTATAAGCACAAAACGGATGATAGGATTTATTGAAATCCAGAATAATAATGTCATTTTTGGGGATTTTTAAATCCAGATATTTCCCGCCACCATAAGTTTCGATTCCATTGGTCGCATCTCGGAATGGGAGAAAAAGATAATCTTTGTATTTTTTATTCTTTATTAATGCTAAATTTTGATAAAGCGTTAAAATCAATTCCTTGCCATCTAAAACAAATATTGCCTTGCCGAATTCTTGATAGGTTCTTGTTTTGCCGGAAGAAGTGGGAAGTTCAAATGGTACTGTGTTTTCAGTTTTAATGAATTTTGCAGTAACCCGATATTTTAGATTGATTGGAAAAAAAGGATGTTCTTTGAAATTGGTAAAATTACTTCCTCGCAGTGG
>NZ_JBAVFG010000124.1:0-23482 GCF_049588135.1 Kaistella sp.
CAGAAAAACCAAAAACAACAAACAACTGTTAATCAATTAATTAAACCAACTTAAACAAGTTCTATAAATTTCCATTTTCATGAATACATTTATTGAATACGCAATTATCCGTTAATATAATTGAAAAAAAAATGACAAAAAAGCATAAGAATCAACTTATATTTACATCATGTGCAACAAAAAACAATTTCTCTTGTTTCTACTTTTAGAGATTTTTCATTAATACAGGTGAATTTTGGTTTTTGAGAGAAAACTAAACAATAAAAGAAGTTTTGTAATGCTCCAAATATAGAAAGCAAGGCGGTTGCAAAAGAAAAAATTAGCACCCAATTAACTGCACCCCATTTATCTTAATCAAGAAAACAATCTCCTAAAAATTTTTAAAATATTAATTCTAAAACACTAAAATTCTCTTTCATTTTCTGAAAGAGAATTTTAGTGTGAACTACTTTTTTGAATTTCTATTTAAAAATTTTATCCAAAAAAACGTTCATGTCTTCCCAGGATTTCTCGTCGGCTTCTTTATTATAAGCAATTTTCAAATTAAACTTCTCGCCAAGTGCGGTAGATGCAGGATTGGTAAATGAATGAAGAGCGTTTGGATAATCGATGAATTGATAATCTATTTTGGCTGAATCCATTTGTTTTTTGAAAGCTGCAATTTCTTTGGCTGGAACAAAAGTGTCGGCTGCACCATTACAAACTAAAATTTTAACATCATTGTTTTTGGGTTTGATTCCGGTCATTAAATTTCCATGAAATGAAACCACTCCTTTTAATTCATCTTCCTGTCGTGCCATATTTAGGGCTTGTGCGCCACCAAAACAATATCCAATAACTGCAATTTTATCATAATTTGCATTAGGAAATTTCAGAAGTTGCGCTTTTGCTTTGTCAAATTTTAATTTTGCATCAATGGGAATTTTATAGAATTCAGCAGATAATTTTGCGGCTTCTTCTGGATTATCAACCGTTTTTCCATCGCCATAGTAATCCACAGCCATTGCGAAATAACCTAATTCAGCAAGTTGTTTTGCTCTATCTTTTACATAATCTGTTAAACCCCACCATTCCGGCAGAACCATAACAACAGACCTCACCTCGTTTGCGCTACCTAAATAAGCGACAAACGATTGATAATTTTTACCATCAATATCATAAGTTATTTCTTCTGTAGTCATTTTCCCTGAAGTAGATTTCACAGAATTTAAACCATTTCTTACCTCGCTTTTTTTCTCCTGACAAGAAAAAATGAAAAGAAAAGAAAATATTGCTACTGATATTTTGAGTGTTTTCATTAGTACCGATTTTGAGTAATTAAATCTATTTTTAAAGGTAAGAATTAAAAAGCACAGAAAAAAAATGCAACGATGAGGTTGCATTTTTTTGATATTTATAAGTTTCTTTTAATGAATATGTTTTTCTGCATGGTAAGAACTTCTGACCAAAGGCGAACTTTCTACATGACGGAAACCTAAACTTCTGGCAAAGTCACCAAATTCATTGAATTCTTCGGGAGTGACAAATTTCTTCACCGGTAAATGTTTTTTGGTCGGCTGTAAATATTGTCCGATAGTAATCACATCAACATTGGCATTTCGTAGGTCTTCGATGGTTTGGAAAACCTCATCTTTTTCTTCGCCTAGACCAAGCATTAAACCGGTTTTTGTTCTTTTTTGTCCGGCTTCTTTTAAATAAGATAAAACCTCTAAGCTTCTTTCATATTTAGCCTGAATTCGTACTTCTCTCGTTAATCTTTTAACGGTTTCCATATTGTGAGAAATCACTTCAGGAGACACTTCAATTAACCGATCGATATGTTTGGTAATTCCCTGAAAGTCAGGAATCAAAGTTTCCATGGTTGTCCCCGGCGAAATACGACGCACTGCATTCACGGTTTCTGCCCAGAGAATTGAGCCCATATCCTTTAAATCGTCGCGATCTACAGATGTTAAAACGGCGTGTTTAATCTTCATTAATTTAATTGAACGCGCTACTTTTTCTGGCTCATCCCAATTCACTTCTAAAGGCTTCCCGGTTTTCACGCCACAAAAACCACAACTTCGGGTACATATATTTCCTAGAATCATAAAAGTCGCCGTTCCTTCGCCCCAACATTCGCCCATATTTGGGCAGCTTCCACTTTGGCAAATGGTGTTGAGTTTATATTTATCCACCAAGGTTCGAAGTTCGCGGTAATTTTTTCCTGTCGGAAGTTTTACACGAATCCATTTTGGTTTTTGTATCGTTGTATCGGTAAGTGTTTCGTTCATTTTTAAAGATAAAAAGCAAATTTACAAATTTCTATTTCTTTATCAGTCAATTTTAAGAAACATCCAGGTCAAACGCATTAAAATTTAATTATTCTTCCACCACCAAAAAAACGCTTTACATTAATTCACTTTCCATTTTAAGTTTATGTATATTTATTTTTAATCATCATGCAAATTTTTAACATAAAGGTTCGCAAAGACTTTACAATTAAAATTATAACCGAATTATTCCGTTATTTTATGTTTTTTCATTAACCATAAGAATCATCTTCTCTAATCCTGTAATTTTTATACACTTGTAATTTGTATTTTGTTGAGGTAAACTTGATTTGAATTTAAAGATGTCCAAATCACCAACAGATTATTCGGTTTAAAAACCTTATTTTTGCAAAAATTTAGTCCGAAGATTCGAGATTAAATTGAACCTTAAAAATATCCGAAATGGAACTCATACACAGAAACTTACTCATAGGAATTCACGACGCATTGCAAGAGACTTTTTTCGAAGACCGAAAATATGCCGATAAAGTGATCGAACGACTTTTGAAATCGCATAAACAATGGGGCAGCGAAGACCGAAAAGTAGTAGCTCAAATTTTTTACGACATCATTCGTTGGAAAAAACGCCTCGAATATTATATGGGCGAAGGCGTAAAACCAAACAATATTTACAAAATGATTTTGGCATATTGTCTTTGGACCAAAACGCATTATAAAAAATTTGAAGAATTCGATGGCGTTAAAAACGCTGATATTCTTATTAAATTAAAGAAACATACTGTTCCTACCAAAGCAATTGAATATTCAATTCCGGATTGGTTGGCAGAAACTTTAGAAAAAGAACTCGGTAAAAGCTGGGAAAGAGAAATGGTAGCATTGAATGAACAAGCACCTACTATTCTTCGGGTGAACACGTTGAAAACAACTGCCAAAGAATTGGTTTCTGATTTGAAAGATGAAAATGTAGAAAGTTTCCAGATTTCAAATTATCCAGATGCTGTGCAATTAGAACAAAAGAAAAATGTATTCTTGACCACTGCTTTTAAAGATGGTTTGTTCGAGGTTCAAGATGCTTCTTCTCAAAAAATAGGTCCACTTCTCGACGTAAAAGAAGGAATGAGAGTGGTAGATGTTTGCGCTGGTGCTGGTGGAAAAACCTTGCACTTAGCTGCTTTAATGAAAAATAAAGGTCAGATTATCGCCCTCGATATTTACGAATGGAAATTAGCCGAACTGAAACGTCGTGCCAAAAGAGCCGGCGCTCATAATATCGAAACCAGATATATTGACGACAATAAAGTCATCAAAAGACTGCATGAAAAAGCAGACCGATTGTTGATTGACGCACCTTGTTCGGGTTTGGGAGTTTTGAAAAGAAACCCGGATTCTAAATGGAAAATCGATCAGGAATTTATCGACAGAATCAAAAAAGAACAAGAGAAAATTCTACAGGACTATTCGAAAATCTTGAAAAAAGGCGGTAAAATGATTTATGCGACCTGTTCTATCTTACCAAGTGAAAACAATGAACAAGTCGCAAAGTTCCTGAAAAACAACGAAGGTTACACTTTACTAAAAGAAGAAAAAGTAATGCCAAGCGAAGGCTTCGACGGATTCTACATGGCGTTGATCGAAAGAAAAGCATAACGCATTTTTCATAAAAAAAATAAAAGCCATTTCGATTTGAAATGGCTTTTCTGTTTTCTGAGGTGTAAAATTTAGTTTTTAATAAACTTAGAATTCACAACTCCATTTTCTGTGTAAAGTTTGATGAGATACATTCCTTTGGTTAACTGAGAAACCGATACTTTTTTATCTTTTCCATTCGTTGTTTTCAACAGTTTTCCAGTCATATCAAAGATTTCAATTTTAGAAATATTTTGTTGGGTTTCGATGTTTAAAATATCTGAAGTTGGGTTGGGATAAAGCGTGGTGACGAAAGTTTTTGTTTCGCCAGTTGCTAAAATTCCAGACTGAGTTACAGCGATGGTTTTTGGGGAAACGTTTCCATCTCCGGAAACCAAAATATTAGCGGTTCTGTTTGCGCCTGTGTTATTGGTTTCGGCCGTTAATGTAATCAATGCATCTCCATTGTCGGAAATCGAAGTTGTGTTCAAACCTTTCTGTGCCAATTTCTCATAACTTAAATTCAACCAATTTTGGTCGCTTGTTGCTGTCCAGTTGACGTTGTTTACTAAATTAAAAGAAAATGTATTTGCATTCTCGAGGTTGTTAGGGATTGCTACATTTGATAATTGCATATAATTACTTTCAGGGGTAAGATATTTTGTATCTAAATTTCCGAAAGTTGCCACATAAAACTTTGGATTTAAAGTATTAGTAATAGGATAATTTAAAAAATGATTTTCATAAGTAATTCCACTTATATTAAACTGATCATTTGCAATTACATCTATGTTTCTTGAATTATATGAAATTCCGCCACCATATTCTGCTCCGTTATCTACTGCACTGAAATATTTCAGGTTTCCATTATTATCGAATTTAGAAATCACTTTATTTCCAGAGTTTTCATCGAAATTATATTCAACATTATCGACTGAGATTTTATTTTTAAAATTAAAATATCCATAAAAATTCTTGTTTTCGTCCAAATTTATATTTGTATAAAATCCTGTGGGCGCATTTTGTGAAGTTGAAATGATTTTTTGCCATATTACATTTCCGGTAAGATTAATTTTCGCAATTAAACCTTGATATGATGATGAAGAGTAAACAGCAGGAAAATTTACACCATCCATACCCAAATAATTAGGGTCAGAAACAGAGCTTTTGATTAAGTTCCCCATTACAATAAAATTTGTTCCGTCAAAAACTGCATCATTTATCCAACTGTAGGAATCTACTGTAAGATTGGTATAAAAATTCTTACCCCAAATTACGTTACCTGAAGTATCCATTTTAAGCATTAAACTATTTAAACCATTAGAATTTGATGGGATAGAAACATTATCATATGAAAAACTCTGATTGGGACTTTCCGCTGGCTCCGTAAAAACATATAAAACATTCTGACTATCAAAAACTGGTATAAATTGATAACTTAAATAATTAAATGTTTTTGCGTAAATAATATTTCCTGTGTTACCATTTAACTTTATTATAAAAGTATTGCCTAGAGAAATGCCATCAATAATTGAACCTGAGTTGCCTCCTGTTCCAAAAACATAAACATCATTATTATTGTCAATTGAAACTGAAGCAGAAGCAATATTGGTAATCTTTTTTATCCAAATTTTGTTACCATCTTTGTCAAGTTTGAAGAAAATTCTTTGCACACTGTTTGGTTCACTGTCGTAGGTAATATTATCAGTATTTCCAAAAGCATCAGTAAGAGTTGATGCAGAACCTGTGGTACTGGTTACAATAATATTATCATTTGCATCAACCGCAGCAATACTTCGTTTTGCATCAAAATTCCAAACGTTTGAAGTTTCATTTTTAAATTTTGCAGTCCACTTAGGAATTCCGTCCTGTCCTATTCTTGAAACAAATCTTGCATTAAAATCTATAACTTGTTGTCCATAATAACTTCCACCTCCCGTATTTGAAACGGTAAGAAAAATTTCGTTTTTCGAGGAATTCAAATGTTTTATAAAAGAATTATTAAAGTATCCGAAAGTATTTGTTGGCTGGAATATTCTCGTATTCGGTGGAACCGTTTGCGAAAAAACCAAAGTGGAGAAGCCAAAAAGAAATAGAAAGAATAAACTTTTTTTCATATTAAATAAATTTTCCCAAAGATAAAATTATATTTCTGCTAACCTAAAAATTTCAACCAAAAACTATAAATTCTACTTTTTAACTTAAATTTTTCCTATTCAAAAAATAATTACAGTAAAATATTCTTTAAATTAAAATATTTATTTCGTTTTATAAACTTTTAATATAAGTTTGCATCAGAATTTTAATTAAAAGTTACAAAACGATAAATATAAAAATTATGTGTGGAATTGTATGCTTGTTTGACGCCAAACAAAAAACCGAAATCCTAAGACCTAAAGTTTTAGAAATGTCGAAAAAAATTCGCCACCGCGGACCAGATTGGAGTGGAATTTTCCAAAATGAAAAGGTTATTTTTTCTCACGAAAGATTGGCTATAGTGGATCCAACTTCCGGGAAACAACCTTTATTTTCAAAAGATAAAAAAATCGTTTTGGCAGTGAATGGCGAAATTTATAACCATAGAGAATTGCGAAAAGAATTCCCAGAATATGACTTTCAAACCGAATCTGATTGCGAAGTCATCATTCCATTATTTCAAAAATATGGGAAAGATTTCGTCGATAAATTAAATGGGATTTTTGCCTTTGCAATTTACGACATCGAAAACGATATTTATTTCGTAGCACGCGATCACATGGGAATTTGTCCGTTGTATCAAGGCTGGGACAAAAACGGAAATTATTACGTCGCTTCCGAATTAAAAGCGTTGGAAGGCGTTTGCAAAACCATCGAGAATTTTCTACCAGGACATTTTTTATTCAGTCTTGATGGTTACGAAATGCAGCAATGGTACAAAAGAGATTGGGAAGATTTCGAAAATGTAAAAGACAATTCCACTGATATTGCGGCACTCAGAAAGGCGCTGGAAGAAGCTGTTCATCGACAATTGATGAGCGATGTTCCTTATGGCGTTTTACTTTCCGGAGGTTTGGACTCTTCGATTATTTCTGCGGTAACAGCGAAATATTCTCGAAACAGAATCGAAAGTGGCGATACCCAAGAAGCTTGGTATCCGCGGTTGCACAGTTTTGCGGTTGGTTTAGAAGGAAGTCCAGATTTGGTTGCTGCCCAAAAAGCGGCGGATCATATTGGTTCTATTCACCACGAAGTTCATTTCACGGTTCAGGAAGGTCTCGATGCGGTTCGCGATGTGATTTATCATTTAGAAACCTACGATGTTACCACGATTCGGGCTTCTACTCCAATGTATTTATTGGCGAGAGTGATTAAATCAATGGGCATTAAAATGGTGCTTTCTGGCGAAGGAAGCGACGAACTTTTCGGTGGTTATCTTTATTTTCACAAAGCACCCAACGCCAAAGAATTCCACGAAGAAAATGTTCGGAAACTGAGCAAACTTCATCTTTACGACTGCTTACGTGCCAACAAATCATTAATGAGTTGGGGAATCGAAGGACGCGTTCCGTTTTTAGATAAAGAATTTATGGATGTTGCGATGCGCCTCAATCCGAAAGATAAAATGGTAACTGCTCACGAACCGAAAATTGAAAAATGGCTTCTGAGAAAAGCTTTCGAAGATTTATTACCCAAAGAAATTACATGGCGCCAAAAAGAACAATTCTCTGATGGCGTTGGATACTCCTGGATTGATTCTTTAAAAGAAGTCGCAGAACAAGAAGTGACTGATGAAATGATGACCAATGCGAAATTCCGATTCCCTTTGAATACGCCACAAAATAAAGAAGAATACCGATACCGAACTATTTTCGAGGAACATTTCCCAAGTGAAACTGCGGCTGCAACGGTTCCTTCTGTTCCTTCTGTTGCTTGTTCTACGCCGATTGCTTTGGAATGGGACGAAGCTTTCAAAAACGCCAACGATCCGAGCGGAAGAGCGGTACTTTCGGTTCACGAAGATTCTTATTAAAGAGACAAAGAAAAAACGCAGGGACAAGTCGCGACTTGTCCAAATATTAAACAAAATTAAATTCTGCGATTAACGTCGTGGAATTTTTTTTTAAAAGATTTTATCAATCACCACTTTATAAAATTTAGTTTATTCGTGGCAATTTCTTTGCTTTGATTTGCGCTAAATTTGCAATATGCCAATATCCGAAGTTAATTCTATTAAAAAATACTTGCCCTTAATTTTGGCGACTGCCATTTTTATGCAAATGTTGGATTCTACGATTCTTAACACTTCACTACCTTCCATTGCAAAAGATTTACAAGAATCGCCACTCAATATGCAGAATGCAATTATCAGTTATGTTTTAACCTTGGCTTTGTTCATGCCGGTTAGTGGATTTCTGGCGGATAAATTTGGTACTCGGCGAGTCTTTATCAGTTCTTTGATTGTTTTTAGTTTGGGTTCACTGCTTTGCGCACTTTCTCAAAACCTCGATCATTTGGTTATTTCGCGCGTAATTCAAGGTTTGGGCGGAAGTTTGATGACTCCTGTCGGTCGGTTGGCCTTAATTAAAACATTTCAAAAAAGCGAGTTGGTGAAAGCCATGAATTACGCCATTATTCCAGCATTAATTGGTCCCATTCTAGGTCCATTAGTTGGAGGCTATATGGTTGATTATCTTTCATGGCACTGGATTTTTTTAATTAATATCCCAATTGGGCTTTTAGGAATTATACTCAGTTTCAAATACATGCCAGACTATAAATCCAAAAAAATCACTTTCGATTTAAAAGGTTTTCTGATTTTCGCTTCCGCTTCTCTCCTGCTCTCTATTTCTCTTGAATTATTTGGAACCGTACAAAACACAACGCCCATTTTACTTATTTTCACTTTAGGCTTTTTGATGATTTACTATTATTACATTCACGCCAAGAAAATGGAAAATCCTATTTTTCCATTGAATTTATTTCAGGTAAGAACATTTCGAGTAGGAATTTTAGGAAACTTAGCAACACGATTAGGAATCAGCTCTATTCCACTTCTGTTACCTTTAATGATTCAAATTGCATATGGACAAACCGCTGTAATCTCTGGGTGGATTATTGCACCAATGGCATTAACTGCAATGTTTGGAAAATCTTCTGTTATTAGAATTCTCAATAAATTTGGCTATCGAAGAACCTTAATGACCAATACTTTTATCATCGGATTCTTGATCGTTTGTTTAGGAATACCTGGAATTAATTCTTCAATTTATTGGTATATTCCAATTATTGCGATTCTCGGTTTTTTCAACTCGATTCAGTTCACTTCCATGAATACCATTGCAATTGCAGATTTACGAGATGCTCATACGAGCAGTGGAAATTCCCTCTTAGCAGTTAATCAACAACTTGCTATAGGATTCGGCATTGCGATTGGCTTAATTACTTTAAAATTATTCGAGAACAATACCTCTATAACCTCAGGAAAAATACATCTTGCATTTCGATATACCTTCTTCTTAGTGGGTA
Organism: Kaistella sp.; assembly: GCF_049588135.1. Taxonomy (GTDB): domain Bacteria; phylum Bacteroidota; class Bacteroidia; order Flavobacteriales; family Weeksellaceae; genus Kaistella. The sequence continues at coordinate 9,405 of NZ_JBAVFG010000124.1, forward strand.
TTCTAACGATATTTACAGGATTCATTTTCAGACGACTTCACTCTACTGACGGTGATAATATGAAATCACATCTATAATAGGTATTGAGAAGTTTCAGATTGAAAAATTCTCTAATTTTTTAACTTATCATATATCAATGCATTTTGCTCTTTTTCGGTTGTAAATTTGTATCAATAAAAAAAAAAGATAAAATGGCAACTAAAAAAGTAGAAATCGTAGTACAGCCAAGACCTGCACATTTTGTAGGAGATGGTTTCAGAGTGCATAATTTCATTCCAAGTGGTCCTCGTTTAGATATGAAAAGAATGGATCCATTCATTATGTTGGATTATAATTCCAAATTTAATTTCGGACCAACTTCTACTCCAAGAGGAGTTGGCGTTCATCCACATCGTGGTTTCGAAACCGTAACTATTGCTTACCAAGGAAAAGTAGAACATCACGATTCTGCAGGCGGCGGCGGAGTTATTGGTGAAGGCGATGTACAATGGATGACCGCAGCTTCGGGAGTTTTGCACAAAGAATTTCACGAAACCAATTGGGCAAAAGAAGGCGGAATTTTTCAAATGGTTCAATTATGGGTAAACCTTCCGGCGAAAGATAAAATGAGCAAACCACAATATCAAGCCATCGCAAATTCAGATATGGCAAATGTTGATTTGGGTGAAAACGGCTTTATTGAACTCATTGCAGGGAATTACCAAGATCAAAAAGGACCGGCAACAACTTTCAGTCCTGTACATTTAATGAATGCCAAACTAAAATCTGGTGGAAAAGCAGAATTTGACTTTCCTGCAAATTTCAACACCGGTGCTTTGGTCATCGAAGGAAATATTGTGGTCAATGGTGAAGAAAAAGTTCCCACTGATAACTTCGTTTTATTTGAAAACCAAGGCGAAACATTCACAATCGAAGCAACCGAAGATTCCGTTATTTTGATTTTAAGTGGCGAACCTATAAACGAACCCATTTTCCCACACGGACCTTTCGTAATGAATACCCGCGAAGAAATCATTCAAGCTTTTGATGATTACAACAATGGCAAATTTGGCTATTTGGAATAATTAAAGTTTTGTTAAAATAACAGTTAATAGTTTTAGCTGTTATTTTTCTTTTAATTTTAATGGATGAAACAATAATTCTAGATTATTAAATTTAAAATTGAGCCTTTAAAAATAATTAAATCATTCATTCTTAAAGAGTAATAAAATGAAAATATCACTCATCGGCGCTACAGGTTTTGTAGGAAACGCTATTCTCAACGAGCTTTTAGAAAGAAATTATCAGGTAAATGCAATTGCAAGAAAAGCTAATAAACTGACCATTGAAAATGAAAATCTTCAAAAAACAAATATTGATATCTTCAACCAAAAAGATTTATCCGATGCCATAAAAGGCAGCGATGCCGTTATTAGTGCCTACAATCCAGGCTGGACTAACCCCAACATTCATGACGAATATTTGAGAGGCGCAATTGCTATTCAGAAAGCAGTTGAAAATTCCGGTGTCAAAAAACTTATCGTGATTGGCGGCGCTGGAACTTTGAAAATCGACGGCAATTATATTGTTGACGGACCAGATTTCCCAAAACAGTTTTATGCCGGAGCAAGTGCCGTAAAAAAATATTTCGCAGAGCATCTAAGTAAAAATAAAACCCTCGACTGGGAATTCTTCAGTCCAGCCATCGAAATGAGCAGTGCAAGTAATACTCAAACAAAAACCGGAAAATACCGTCTCGGAACAGAATCTCCTGTTTTTGATGCAGAAGGTCGCTCAAGACATTCTGTAAAAGATTCAGCAATTGCCATCGTTGACGAACTTGAAAATAAAAAATTCAACCATCAAATTTTCACCGCAGCTTATTAATGAAAACATTTTCAAAGCTGACCATAAAGCATTAATTTTATAAGATAAATCTCAAAAACCATGTCAAATATTGGATTAATTGTCGAAGAAAAAGCCGCCAACATTGGCAATTTTTTAGTGGGAAGATTGCTTCCTTTTCGCGAAAAACGCGCTGTTGGACCTTTCGTATTTATCGATCACATGGGACCAACAGCTTTGAAAAATTACGAAAACCTCGATGTGCCACCACATCCGCATATCGGACTTTCTACGCTGACTTATCTTTTAGAAGGTTCCATTCAGCACAAAGATAATCTGGGCAATGATATCGAAATAAAACCCGGCGCAGTAAATTGGATGACCGCCGGAAAAGGCGTGGTACATTCCGAAAGGACACCAAAATATTTGCGAACCACCGAAAAACATCTCCACGGATTTCAAATTTGGGTCGGGCTGCCAAAGAATCTAGAAAACGGAGCTCCAACTTTTGAACACACGGAAGCCGATGAAATCCCAGTTTGGAATGATGGCGATCTTCAATATAAATTAATCGCTGGTGAACTTTTCGGGCATAAATCGCCAGTTCCCGTTCATTCCAAATTATTTTTCATTGAAATTAAAAGCAAAACTGCTCAGAAACTATCAATTGGAAAAGAACTTTTCGGCGAAGTGGGAATGTATGTTTTAGATGGAACGGTAAACATCGAAGGAAATATTTTCGGTGGAAAACAATTGTTGATTGCAAAAAACGCCACTTTATGCGAATTTGAAATCAGTGAAAACACCACCATTTTTCTCTTCGGTGGAGAACCTTTTGATGAAGAACGTTTTATTTTTTGGAATTTCGTAAATTCGAATAAAGAAATAATCGAACAGGCTAAACAGAATTGGTTTGATCAAAATGAAGAAGCGTTCCCAAAAATTCCGGGCGATAATGAAGAATATGTTCCGCTTCCGAAAGCAATTCTGAATGGAAAATTATCAAAATAACAATTTAAAAATATCACCATGGTAGTTACCGTAAAAGCCAGTTTAGGACAGAAAAAGTATTACACCGAAGTTATCGCGGGCGAAAACAAATTAATCACCGATGAACCCGTGAGTTCTGGTGGAGAAAACAAGGGTTTTAATCCTTTTGAGATTATGGCAACTTCATTGGCGAGTTGTACAGCGGCAACTTTGAGAACGTTCATCGCGCGAAAAAACTGGGAAGTTGAATTCATAAATGTGGAAGTTCATCTAGAGAATTTCCCCCAAACAAAAACAGCTGTTTTCGAAAGAAACATTAGCTACGAAGGCGCAAACTTAGATGCAGAGCAGCTTGCACAGTTACACAACATTGCAGAATTGTGCCCTATACACAAATTACTACACGGAACGATAGAAATCAACACAAAATTCAAAGAATAATGATAGAAATTAAACAAATCAAAACTCAAAAGGTGTTTTTGAAGAAATATCTATTTACCATAATAGGAAACAGTCAATCATTTGACTGTTTTTTTATTTCATAATACTTACTCCATTTAAATATAGAATTCACAAAAATCAACACTTTAAGTTAAAACAGATAACCGTTTTAGACAAAATAAATAATGACTATGGATTTTAATTCTTAACTTTAATACATTATAAAATAATTTAATTATGGAAGAAAAGAAAAAACTCACGAGACAAACCGGAGCACCCGTTCCTGACAATCAGAATGTGCAAACCGCAGGGCCAAGAGGTCCATTATTGATGCAGGATTTTTGGTTTTTAGAAAAGATGGCTAACTTCGATAGAGAAGTCATTCCCGAAAGAAGAATGCACGCAAAAGGTTCTGGAGCATTCGGGACTTTCACCGTAACCCACGACATTTCCCAATATACCAAAGCCGATATTTTCAATGAAATCGGCAAAAAAACAGAAATGTTTGCACGATTTTCTACTGTTGCGGGAGAACGTGGCGCTGCCGACGCAGAAAGAGATATCCGCGGTTTTGCCTTAAAGTTTTACACCGATGAAGGGATTTGGGATTTGGTGGGAAATAATACGCCAGTCTTCTTTTTCCGCGACCCAATGAAATTTCCTGATTTGAATCATGCTGTAAAACGCGATCCAAAAACGAATATGCGAAGCGCCAACAGCAATTGGGACTTCTGGACTTTGCTTCCTGAATCTTTGCATCAAGTAACGATCGTGATGAGCGACCGCGGATTACCAAACGGTTACCGACACATGCATGGTTTTGGAAGTCATACTTATAGTTTCATTAATAAAGACAATGTTCGTAATTGGGTAAAATTCCATTTCAGAACGCAACAGGGAATCGATAATTTAACCGATGAGGAAGCTTCGAAATTAATCGGCATGGATCGTGAATCTTCTCAACGCGATTTATTTGACAATATCGAAAAAGGCAATTTCCCGAAATGGACCCTCTTTGTACAAATCATGACAGAAGAAGAAGCAAAAACTTACCGTTTTCATCCATTTGACTTAACGAAAGTCTGGTCTAAAAAAGATTTTCCTTTAATTGAAGTCGGTGAATTTGAATTGAACAAAAATGCAGAAAATTATTTTGCAGATGTAGAACAAGCCGCTTTTAATCCAACGAATATTGTTCCCGGAATCGGTTTCTCCCCAGACAAAATGTTGCAGGGAAGATTATTTTCTTATGGTGATGCACAACGTTACCGATTAGGCGTTAATCATTATCAAATTCCAGTCAATAAACCGAGATGTCCGTATCACGCTTATCATCGCGATGGTCAAATGCGTGTTGATGGAAATTACGGTGGGACGAAACATTATGAACCGAACAGCTATGGTGAATGGCAGGAACAGCCATCTGCAAAAGAGCCACCTTTGGAATTATCCGGTGATGCTTATGCGCATAATTTCCGTGATGACGATCAGGATTATTTCACCCAACCCGGAGATCTATTTCGCATTATCAAAGCCGATGGAAAATCAGATGTTTTATTTAAAAACACAGCAGCGAATGTTGGCGGAGCTGAAAAATTCGTCCAAATCAGACACATCAGAAATTGCTACAAGGCCGATCCTGAATATGGACAGGGCGTTGCAAATGCTTTAGGATTGTCGATGGATGAAGTCAACAGTTTCGACATGAGTCCATACGATCAGTGGGCTCCCTGAAAAACGAAATAGGATTAAATGAAATAAGATTATTGCAAAGTGGAAATGTTTTTATAACACTTTCCACTTTTTGTTTGTAAATTTATTTTCAAAAATAAAAGCATGACCAAAGGCAGATTAGAAGCTTTCAGTGATGGTGTTCTCGCCATTATCATCACCATCATGGTATTAGGATTACAAATACCGCACGGTGATACTTTCGCCGATTTGAAACCTCTGCTTTTCAAATTTCTTTCTTATATCTTCAGTTTTATTTATGTTGGAATTTACTGGAATAACCACCATCATTTATTTCAAGCGGTTAATCATGTGAATGGTAAAGTTCTTTGGGCCAATCTTCATTTGCTGTTTTGGCTTTCCATATTGCCTTTCGCCACTGCCTGGATGGGAGAAAATAATTTTACGAAAAACCCCGTTGCCCTATATGGATTCATATTGCTAATGTGTGCGCTTGCATTTAATATTCTGCAAAAAATCTGTCTCGATCTGGAAGGTAAAGATTCCGCTATTGCCCATGCGCTGAAATCTACATTAAAAGAAAAACTTTCGGCAGGGATTTATATTTCAGGAATTGTACTTTCTTTTTTTTATCCATTGATTTCCGTTATTTTTTATTATACAGTGGCATTATTATGGATTATACCTGATGTAAGAATTGAAAAAACTTTAAAATAAAATAAGATGATATCACAACATTACGATATGGTCAATATCGAACAAAACGACAAAACTTTCGACCTTTTCTACGATGCAGAAAAAGCTGGCTTTATGGAATACAACGTAAAAGAAAACATTTTGGAAATCATCCACACCGAAGTATTCAAAGAATTTGGCGGGAAAGGTTTGGGTCAAGAGCTGGTAAAAGCTGCGGTGGAATTTGCAAGAAAAAATGATTATAAAATCGTTGCTTCATGTCCGTACGCTAAGAAAATTATTGATGCAACGCCCGAGTTTAAAGATTTATTGGCGAAGTGATTTTTCACTATTTAATCATTGTTTGTCTTTTATCGAAGCGTTTTAAACAAAAATAATCTTTTTTTTCACCATTAAGATCATGAAGCAATTAAGAAGCATAAAGAAATATCTAAAGATATTATTTATCTGAACGGGAATTTGCGGAATTATAAAACATAAAGCTTTTCATTCATCCTTGATGAATCTTAGCTTTTCCTTAAACGCTTCATTACCTGAATCTTTAAATTTGCAAAGACTGCAATCTTATGATAAAGACTTCGACAGACTCAGTCTGACAAATAAAACGTTTGTATGAACGATGTCACCCTGAGCTTGTCGAAGAATTTTGGATTAAATTTTTAGAATTTCAATTTCAAGGACTTTGACAAAATCAAACTGACAACGGTTAAATCAAAAACCTTTTGGTGAAAAACTGAAAGGTCTTTTTATGTCCAAATTTAGGAACAGCGAAAATCTGAGCCCCGAATTGCCGGATTACTTTTTGTTTTATTTGGATCGGCGAACCATAATGTGGTTTGAACGGAGTTCTTTTTCGCAAAACGAAGTGGCGCAAAAAAAGCGGGAGTGGAAGGTGGATAAAGGCGCCCAAATCATAACAAAAAACTATATTTGTGGAAATTTTTAAAACAAATTCTATGAATCCGATTGTGTTGCTGTTGATTATCATTGCTTATTTTGCACTCCTACTTTGGGTCGCTTACCGCACCGGAAAAGGCAGTAACAACGAAAGTTTTTTTATCGGAAACCGCAAAAGCAACTGGATGCTCGTTGCGTTTGGGATGATTGGAACCTCGCTTTCGGGTGTGACTTTTGTTTCTGTTCCGGGTGCTGTTGGCGCGGATAAATTTCATTATTTGCAGATCACAATTGGATATTTAATTGGCTACATCGTTATCGCATACGTTCTTCTCCCACTTTATTACCGACTAAAACTGACCTCGATTTACGGTTATCTGCAACAGAGAATGGGGCAACTTTCTTATAAATCCGGAGCCTGGATTTTCATCGTTTCCCGTTTGGTGGGCGCAACTGCACGACTGTATTTAGTGGTGAATATTTTGCAAATGACAATTCTGGATAGTTTAGGCGTTCCGTTTATTGTGACGACTTTGATTATTTTGATTATGATTATCCTTTACACCTACGAAGGCGGCGTTAAAACCATCGTTTGGACGGATACTTTACAGACGACGTGTATGCTTTTGGGACTGATTATTTGCTCGGTTTATATGATGAATCACCTTGGCTTAAATTTTACGGAAAGTATTTCGCAAATGAACAAACTAGGTTATACCGAGGTTTTCAATACCGATATGAACAGCAAAGCTTTCTTTTTTAAACAGGTTTTAGCGGGTGCTTTTATCACGATTACGATGACGGGAATTGATCAGGAAATGATGCAGAAATCCTTGTCAGTCACCAGATTGAAAGACTCGCAAAAAAACATGGTCGTTCTTGGAATTATTTTAGTGGGTGTGATTTCTTTATTTTTATTCATGGGCGGACTTCTGCATTTGTACGGAAATACGGAACATGTCGTAAGTTCAGGAGATCAGTTATTCCCGGATATTGCTTTGAATCACATGCCGCCGTTTATTTCGATCATCTTTATTATTGCTTTAATTTCTGCGCTCTTCCCAAGTGCAGATGGCGCAATGACGGCTTTAACATCTTCTTTATGTATTGATGTTTTTGGACTGAGAGAAAAACCGATTTCCCAAAAAGAGCAGGAAAAATTCAGAAAGAGAGTTCACTTGATTGTGGCGTTTGCGTTTTTGGTGATGGTGATTATTTTTAAATTGATCAATGATAATTCGATGATTGGTTTGATTCTAAAAATGGCCGGATTCACTTATGGACCACTTCTAGGATTATTTGCTTTTGGAATTTTCACCAAGTTTAAAGTCATCGACAAATGGGTTCCTTATGTTTGTATTGCCGCTCCGGTTATTTCATTTTTGATTGACAAATACCAGGAAAGCTTTTTCGGCGATTTCAAAATCGGTCTGGAGCTTTTGATCATTAATGGATTGATTACGTTTATGGGATTGTGGTTGATTCGGAAGAAATAGAGATCTTACAATGTAAATAATAAAAAACATACATTTCTTTTGCTATATTTGTTTTAAATACCAAATAAAATGATGGATTTAAAAATAAAATTACAGCAATTGTATGAAAGAGTAGATTCTTTAAAGGATCAAATTAATACAGAAGAAGCAACAAAAAACGCTTTCGTTTTACCATTTATTCAGATTTTAGGCTACGATATCTTTAACCCAACTGAAGTTATTCCAGAATTTATTTGTGATATTGGAACAAAGAAAGGAGAAAAAGTGGACTATGTCATTAAGAATAATAATCAACCAATTCTAATTATTGAGTGCAAACATTGGAAAGAAAATGCAGATGCCCACAACTCACAACTTCATCGGTATTATCATGTTGCCAAAGCAAGATTCGGCGTTTTAACGAACGGACATATTTATAATTTTTATACAGATTTAGAGCAGCCAAATATTATGGATGAAAAGCCATTTTTCACTTTAAATCTAAATGACATAAAGGATTCTTCAGTTAAAATTCTAGGAAAATTTACCAAAACTGATTATAATTTAGAAAGCATTCTTGATTCTGCAGAAGCTTTAAAATACATTAAAGCAATAAGAAAAGAATTCGAAAAGGAAGTTGCAGAAGCATCAGATGAATTTGTGAAATTATTAGTTAATAAGTTTTTTGACAAGCCTTTGACCGCCTCCAGAATGGTTACCTTTAGAGAATACACTAAAAAAGCAGTCAGTAATTCGATAAATGATTCTATCAGTTTACGGTTAAAATCAGCTTTAAATATTAATGAAAATATTACAAAAGATAAAATCCCTGCAATAGAGAATCCAATAGACTTAAACAATGAAATTCCTAAATATATAACCACCGACGAAGAACTTGAAGGTTTTCAAATTGTAAAAGCCATTTTAAGAGAAAAAATCGCTGCCGAAAGAATTGCATTCAGAGATACACAATCCTATTTTGGGATTCTATTAGATGATAATAACCGAAAACCGTTAGCGAGATTACATTTTAATTCTTCAAATAAATACATTGAATTATTTCACAATGGGAAAGACTTGGGAGAAAAAATCCTTTTAAATTCTCTTGATGGAATTTATAATTACCGGGAACAACTGCATACCACTTTTGAAAATTACTAAAATATCATCCGGGACAAAAACCCGGATTTTTCATTTCCCAAACCCATCAAAAATTCGTAAATTCGCCTGCAAATAAATCTATATAATGAGTAAATCGATTGAAGAGCTGAAATCTCTGACAACACAAATTAGAAGAGACATTTTGAGAATGGTTCACGCTGTAAATTCAGGCCACCCGGGCGGAAGTTTGGGCTGTACAGAATACTTTACCGCACTTTACGGGAAAGTAATGAACTACAAATTTCCTTTCACCATGGAAGGAAAAAACGAAGATCTTTTCTTCCTTTCCAACGGACACATTTCACCTGTGTTCTACTCTACTTTAGCGAGATTCGATTTTTTCCCGGTTGCAGAATTGGGAACTTTCAGAAAACTGGGAACAAGATTGCAAGGTCACCCAACTACGCATGACGGACTTCCCGGAATTCGTGTTGCTTCAGGTTCTTTGGGGCAAGGTCTTTCAGTGGCAATCGGTGCTGCTTTAGGAAAGAAATTAGACGGTGATGACAGTTTAGTATACGTTTTACAGGGCGATGGCGAATTGCAGGAAGGGCAAAACTGGGAAGCATTCATGTATGCAGCCGCTAAAAAAGTAGACAACATTATCGCAACTATCGATTACAACGGAAGACAAATCGATGGCGATACCGATGATGTTTTAGATTTAGGAAATTTACACGCAAAAATGGAAGCTTTTGGCTGGACTGTTTTGAACGAAAAAAACGGTAACGATTTAGAAGCAGTCATTGCAATTCTAGAAAGAGCAAAAGCCGAGACCGGTAAAGGAAAACCAGTTTGTATTCTATTGCATACCGAAATGGGACATGGCGTAGATTTTATGATGGGAACACATGCATGGCACGGCAAAGCGCCTAGTAACGAGCAACTGGATACCGCTTTCAAACAACTGTATTTAGAAGCTCCGGCTGATTATTAATTTTATTTGGGCAGACAATTCCGTCCTCCACTCCCGCTTTTTTTATTGCTGTCTTCGGCTACGCTCAGACCTCAATAAAAAAGAGCTCCGTTCAGGCCGGGCTGCGGATGAGTTATCATTAGAAAATTCCTTTATTTAAATTAGAGAAATTCGAGAAATCAAAAAAAGCAAAACATGAAATACACCTATACAGAACAAAAAGATACAAGAAGCGGATTCGGTGCCGGACTGGCAGAATTGGCAGATAAAAATCCAAACGTTGTTGCACTTTGCGCAGACTTGATTGGTTCTTTGAAAATGGAGAAATTCATTGAAAAAGCACCAGAACGTTTTTTCCAGATCGGGATTGCAGAAGCCAATATGATGGGCATCGCAGCCGGTTTAACCATCAATGGGAAAATTCCTTTTACCGGAACTTTTGCCAACTTTTCAACTTCCAGAGTTTATGACCAGATTCGTCAGTCGATTGCCTATTCCAACAAAAACGTAAAAATTTGTGCTTCTCACGCAGGGTTAACTTTGGGTGAAGACGGCGCAACACACCAAGTTTTGGAAGACATCGGAATGATGAAAATGCTTCCGGGAATGACGGTAATCAACACTTGCGATTACAACCAAACCAAAGCGGCAACTTTAGCCATCGCTGATTTCGAAGGACCCGTTTATTTAAGATTCGGACGACCAGTTGTTCCGGTTTTTATTCCGGAAGATATGCCGTTTGAAATCGGAAAAGGAATCATGCTTCAGGAAGGAACAGACGTAACCATCGTAGCTACCGGACATTTGGTTTGGGAATCTTTATTGGCTGCAGATGAATTAGAGAAAGAAGGAATCTCTTGCGAAGTGATTAACATTCACACCATCAAACCTTTGGATGAAGAAATTATTTTAAAGTCTGTTGAAAAAACAGGCAGAATCGTCACTGCGGAAGAACACAATTACATCGGAGGTTTAGGCGAATCCGTTGCCGGAATGTTGTCTAGAAAAAGACCAACCATTCAGGAATTCGTAGCGGTAAACGATACTTTCGGAGAATCTGCAACCCCAGCAGAATTAATGAAAAAATACGGAATTGATTCTGACGCTGTTCAAGCTGCAGTAAAGAGAATTCTGAAAAGATAATTTCTTTTTGAAATGAAATTTTAAACACGCTTTCGGGCGTGTTTTTTTATTGTTTATATTTGATAATTATTTTATAAATGAACGACGCTCTAAACCGGAACTAATAACTTAATAATAAACGATCTGAAACGTTTTCGTTTTCCAAAGTTTGTCCTTCTAATTGAAATCTTCTTAACATTGATCTACCACAATTTATATAAAGTTCATTTTCAAAAAGACCATTCTCAATTGGTAAGTCGCAAAGTAGATTTCCAGATTTTTTATGTCCATCAATACTAAGCGCAACACGAACACCTTTGGATTTTGCTTTATCAATTTCTAGTAACAGATCTTCTAATCGAAAATCTTGAGCTCCGTAAAGTATTGTTTGGCTATGAGAATATGGTGGATCACAATAAATTAAATCTCCATATTTAGCTTGAGAAAATGCTTCTCTATAATCACAATGTTCAAAATCAACTTTTCTTAAACGATTTTTCCATTCATTCACACGTTTCGAAAAACTTTCAACAGAAATAGGATCATGAGCACCACAAGGTGTAGACATATAACCATCAGCTTTACGGAAACGAATTATTCCTCCATAACAAGAACGAGTTAAAAAAAGGAAATCTGCACTATTATGCTCTGCATCAAAGCACAAAAGTTAGCTTTTGTTGTTCAACTAAATTTTCATACTGTTTTGTTAAACTTTCATAATCTAAAAATTTTACTCTTTGATGAATTTCTTTAAAGGATGAATATTTAATCTTATTTTCGTATTCTACTTTTCTTACTTTATCTGCAACAATAATCATTCTAACAAAAAAATCTTGTAAATCATTGAATTTAAGAAGAGAGTTTTGAATATCAGTGGAATGTTCAACTTCAAAAAAAGAATGTGGCATTTGGCGGTCATTGAACCATAGTACATCAATAGTTGAGCTTCTGTTAATCAATTTTGGATAAGTGAAATTTGGTATTGCATCTAAAGTTCTTAGTTCAGATAATGTTTTATTTAAGAATTTTTTATTTTTATCTTGATTAGGAATGAATGTTTCCATTTTTCTCATATTACCGTATTGTAAGAGAATACCTTGATAGTAACTATGATTAAATTCTATTATTTCCTTGCTATTTTTATTATTTGCGGTCTCTACAAGTATCCCGTTATTTTCATTTTGTAATTTCATTTTTAAAAGCCCATAAAGCCCAGGTCTAATTTTGTATATTTCTGGTCTTTGTTGTACTAATCTTCTAATACTAGCGAATGGCGTTTTAGTTTGCCATACACAATCTTTTATTTTTAAAACTTCTTGGTTCAATTGTCCTAATGTTGCAATACCTCCCAAATTTTCAATTGTTTGTATTACTGCTTCATGTTGTTTCATATTAATATTATATCATAAATGTTTACAATTTTCACATCTAAATCTTTTAAAATCCGAAGTCTATGATTTCCATCTAAAACAAGATTGTTTTCAACTACTAAAGGCGGCATAGTCACTATCGAAAGTGTTTTAAAATATTTTTCTTTTTTAGAACTTCTAAGGTTTGAATTTAGATCATTCTCAATTAAACAATTTATATTACTATTTTTTAAGATAGCTTTGCATCCATCAAAATATTCTAAAATAAATTCTTCATCTACTTCGTCACTGGAGTTCCGAACGATATAATCAGTTATCTCATCATTGTTTTTTAAAATTGGTTTTAACATTTCTAATAATCTTAAAATCAAATATAAGTTTTTCAAAATTATGATTAATTACTGAACTTGCACTTATTCTTAAAATTCTAATATAAATGCTAATTGAAGCTAACTCAAAAGGATATGATTGTAATTACGATCCAAAAGAATTATCAGCTTTTACTCATAATAATTTCCCTATTCGTAGTTTATCCCGAAGAGTTGATGGATCATTTCCAAATGTTATAAATCCAATAGCTTTATGGGAAATCAAAGAATACTATTATACAACTACATTTGGAAGCCGAGTTGCTGATGGAGTTTATGAAACTCAACTTGATGGTTATGAACTACAAGAAGTTAGAGAACATTTAGGAAGAAAAATTCATCATTGTTTAATGATTGACGATCACAACACTTGGTGGGGAATGGGAAAATCTTATTTATGCAGAATCTGTGATATGTTGCACATGGGACTTGTAACAGAAGTTGTTTTTGGAAAAGAAGTTGTTACTCGTGTTCCAATACTTGTGAGGGAATGGACAAAACAATTTGACGAAGAGTACAAATAGTGGCAGCATCTAACAGCAATTTTGCGAGATTACGAAACGTTTGCAAAATTCACGTTTTCGTTTCATAAGAAATTTTATCTAAACGGCTACGCAGTTAGCAACCTCGAAAATCCCAAACCATTAAACACAATATCACCACCGCAACCCATGAAAATGTACATTATCTTAAAAGACAATATTCCAGACCAATTAGTTCTGGTAATATGTGCACACGCTTCATTAGCTTGCTACAAAAAATTTGAAAACAACGAGGATATGATAAAATGGATGAATGGAATATTTAAAAAAGTAGTTTGTATGGTTGATGAAATTGATTTTGACAAGTATAAAAACGAAGCTGATTCTGACGCTGTTCAAGCTGCAGTAAAGAGAATTCTGAAAAGATAATTTCTTTTTGAAATGAAATTTTAAACACGCTTTCGGGCGTGTTTTTTTGTTTTAATATTAAAAAAAATGGTTATATTTATCTAAAATTCATTTATAAAACTTGCGTATTTTGCATTATTAAAGATGAAATAATTTTAAAAACTAATTTGTAACTTACGTTAAATCAACTACTATTGAAAATGCGCATTGCGTGTATTTGAGAGTTATACAACAGC
>NZ_JBAVFG010000125.1:0-36450 GCF_049588135.1 Kaistella sp.
CATTAATTCCGATAGTTATCGGGATCAATAAAATTGATGTAAGCCATCCGCTTAATTTGATTCTACAAATCTTAATAAATAATAAGTAATATTTTTCTTAATCGCTTAATTTTCTTAATGTTAAAATTATTAAGAAAAATTATTTTTCAAAAATTTTCAGTTCAAAATCCTCCTGAAATTCACCATAAGTGAAATAGGAAATCCAATCGCCGAGGTTGATGTATTTTGCTTGATTTTCATTAATATTTAAATCCAAAACCATCGGTAAGTGACGATGACCATAAATAAAATAATCTATTTTTTCGGTTTTCAGTTTTTCTTTGGAATAAATGATGAGAAATTCTTTGTCTTCGCCGAGAAAAGCTTTGTCTTCTTCACCGGAAATCATTTTATTTTTGGTGGAAGCATAAATTGCTATTTTCATTGCAATATCGGGATGCAACCATTTAAAAAACCATTGTGCTATGGGATTGGTAAAGAGTTTTTTCATTCTTTTATAACCTTTATCACCAGGCCCTAAACCATCGCCGTGAGCGAGTAGAAAATTCTTTCCGTTGATTTCGAAATACTGTTTTTCAAAATATACTTTACAACCGATTTCTTCTTCGAAATAATTCTTCATCCACAAATCGTGGTTTCCTACGAACATAAAAAGTTCAATCCCGGAATCTTTCAATTCTGCTAATTTCCCGAGAACACGAACGTAACCTTTAGGAATCACGTGATTCCACTCGTGCCAAAAGTCAAATAAATCGCCCATCAGAAATAAAACCTGTGCATCAGATTTTATCTCATCCAACCAACGAATAAATTTCTCTTCTCGAATCTTGCTTTCCTTTGGAGTTGGTGCACCAAAATGTTGATCGGAAGCGAAATATATTTTTTTATTTTGTTGTAAAGTGATTTTCATTTTTTTATTTAAACACAAAAAATTTCAAATTTTTCAAATTGTCCCATTAATTTTCTTCTGCAAACCATTCTCCGTAAGAGTTTTCGGTTTCGTGAAGTTTCAAGTAGGCTAATTGAACGTGATTTGGAAGTTGAGTTTTAATTTTTTCGGCAATGTCGTAGAGCATATTTTCGCAAGTCGGTTGGTATTGGCAATAAATCACTTTATGACCTTTTTGCTCTAAATCTTCGCCCAATTCTTTGTGTGGTGAAATCCCGTTCAACATTACTGCATGATCCCAAACATCAAGAATTTCTGATTTTACGATATTTTTGATATCTCCAAAATCTACAACCATTCCGTTTTTCGGATGTTCTAAATCATTGATGGGATTTCCTTTTACGGTAACAAAAAGTTTGTAGGAATGCCCGTGCATATTTTTGCATTTTCCGTCATAATTATAAAGAACGTGGGCGGTTTCGAAAGTGAAAATTTTGGTGATGCGTATCATTTTGCAAAGATAAAGAAAGTTTAATATTTTTAGAGTTATTACGTAAATGCATTTTTCACGCAAAAGACGCAAAGGTTTCACTTAGATAAAGGTTCTCAAAGATTTACAACTATTACTAATTACATCTATTTAAATTTAATATAATTTTTATTTTTTACACATTCGATTTTGAAACTGACTTATCTAATAATGTTTAAAATAAGTTTAAACATTCTATATTAACATTCAAAACCATTAAGACTCATTAAGCGATTAAGACTTACTTAAGAATCAACAAATTGATTTTCAGCGTATTTATAAATAAATTGCGCAACGAAAATCAATTACCTTACTTCTGGCGCCACTTTTTCACCAAATAATTCGATCGATTTCATCATCACTTCATTTTCAGGATCACCAACATCCATGTGACCAATAAATCTGGTGATTCCGAAAATTTCTTTCATGTAAGCGATTTTATCTGCCACTTCATTTACATTTCCAATAAATAAAGCACCTTCTTTCGCTCTTCCGCCTTCATACTGCATTTTGGTATAAGGCGACCAACCTCTCGTTGCGCCAATTCGATCCATTTGAGATTTATAGTTTTCGAAATATCCATCAATCACATTTTGATCCTCACTCACGAAAGTGTGGGAATGAATCGCGATTTGCATTTCAGATTCTGGGTGACCGGCTGCGAGATATTCCTGTTTGTAAAATTCGATTAAATTTTTAAACTGAATCGGCATTCCGCCAATAATCGCGACAACTAAAGGCATTCCCAATTTTGCGGCACTTAAAACAGATTGTGGCGTTCCACCAACGGCTCTCCAAATTGGAATTTTTCCGTTATTTTTAGCTCTTGGATAAACGGTTTGGTTTTCCATTGGAGCGCGCAATTTTCCTTTCCAGGAAACGTTTTCCTCTGAATTTATTTTTAGCAATAAATCTAATTTTTCATCGAAAAGCTGTTCGTAATCATTCAGCGAATATCCGTACAAAGGAAACGATTCGATGAAACTTCCGCGACCGACAAATATCTCGGCTCTTCCGTTTGAAATTAAATCTAAAGTGGCGAAATCTTCATACACTTTCACCGGTTCAGATGAACTTAAAACCGTTACGCCACTTGCTAATTTAATATTTTTCGTGATGCTCGCAGCAGCTGCCAAAACCATTTCGGGCGACGAAACCGCATAATCTGGACGGTGATGTTCCCCCATTGCGAAAACATCAATTCCAACCTCATCCATTAATTTTATTTGTCCTAAAATTTCACGGATTTTAATTCCTGCGTCTTTATATTTTCTTGTTTTTTGGTCGAAAGCTAAATCGCCAAACATTCCTATTCCTAATTCCATATTTTTAAGATTTTAGATTTACAAATTTACTGGAAAACGTAACGAAAAAACGTTGATGAATGATAAGAACGGATCATTGAATTGAGGTTCTATTTTTTAATTACTTTTGCAATGGGCGAAATTGTCTTTAAAAACTTTTAACATCATTCATGGAAAAACTCATCGACACTTTAAAATCTGGCGGAACAATCCTTTATCCTACCGATACGATTTGGGGAATTGGTTGTGATGCAACGAATGTTGAAGCCATCAACAAAATTTTCGAAATCAAAAAACGGGAGAAAAACAAATCGATGATTATCTTGGTAGAATCTGCGAAACGTTTGGAGGATTTAGTGGAGGTTCCCGAAATGGCTTGGGAAATCATGGATTTATCGGAAAAACCGGTGACTTTAATTTATGACCATCCGAAAGGGTTGCCGAAAGAAATATTGGCAGAAGACGGAAGCATTGGAATTCGTTTGGTGGATGATTTATTCTTAAAAAAGATCATCACGAAATTGAATAAGCCTTTGGTTTCTACTTCCGCAAATTTTAGCGGAGAAAAATCACCGATGAAATTCTCGGATATTTCACAAGAAATCATTAATTCTGTGGATGCAGTTGCAGAAGAGAACCACAATAAAGTCTCAGAATATTCGGGTTCTTCTGTGATTAGAATTTGGAATGATGGAAGAGTGAAAGTGATTCGGGAATAAATTCCACTATCTTTTAAACACAAAAAAAACCGGAAATTACTTTCCGGTTTTTGTTATTTTATTTCTTCAAATATTCATCAAAATAATCAGTCACTTTCTGCATTAAATGAACCCGGTCTTTCCCCTGAACATTGTGTTCGTGGCCAGGATAAACGAAATAATCCAGCTGAACGCCATTGTCCACCGCAGCTTTCAAAAACTTAATGGAATGTTGCCAAAGCACCACGTTATCTTGCGCACCGTGAATCATTAAGAGTTTCCCTTTTAAATTCTGAACTTTATCTAAAAGATTGGCTTGCTTGTAACCTTCAGGATTATCTTGTGGCGAATCCATATATCTTTCGGTGTACATAATTTCATATAAAGTCCAATCGATCACCGGCCCACCAGCAACTCCAACTTTAAATAAGTCTGGATGCTTCAACATGAAACTCGTGGTCATAAATCCACCATAACTCCAACCATGAATTCCCAATCGATCGGCATCCACATAAGGTAACGATTTCAAATAAGCAACTCCTTGTAATTGATCTTTCATTTCGGTTTCGCCCACATTTCTAAAAATCGCCTGCTCGAATTTCAATCCACGATTAGAAGAACCTCGCCCATCCATTGTGAAAACGATGTATCCTTTTTGCGCCATAAACTCGTACCAAAGATTTCCAGATGCTGGGAAAGAATCCGTTACCAGCTGAGCATGCGGACCATTATACAAATACACAATTACCGGATATTTTTTGTTCGCATCGAAATCGGTCGGCAAAATTATTTTTCCGTAAAGTGGAGTTCCATCGTCAGCTTTCAGCGTTAGATTCTTGATTTCTGGTCTTTGGTAATTTTTCAAAGTATTTTCTGAAGTCAAAATATTTTTAACTTTCGCTGTATTCGTATTAATTAAATTAATGCTTCTCGGCGTTGTGGCATTGCTATACGAATCGTAAAGTTGCGTTCCGTCTTTGCTTAAAATTCCCGAATGCATTCCTGCTCCTTCATCTAATCTTTGGGTTTTAAAATTCGTATAATCTAATTTATAAAGATGCCTTTCTAAAGGAGATTCTTGGGTAGAAACATAAAAAATTTCTTTCCTTTTTTCATTAAAACCGAGAATATCAGTTACCAGCCAATCGCCTTTGGTCAGTTGTGCCACCAAACCTTTTTCTGTATTATAATGGAAAAGATGGTTGAACCCCGTTCGTTGACTTTGCCAAATAAAATCGGTAGTAGAATTCGGGAAAAACAATAATTGCTGTTGTGGTTCCACATATTTATCCGATTTTTCCTCGAACATTTTCTTCATAAATTCTCCGGAAGAAGCGCTATACTGATTCATTTTTAAATCATTTTGATCACGATTTAAAACGCCTATAAAAACCGATTTCGAATCTGGGTTCCAAGTAATTGCGGTGAGATATTGTTCAGGATCACCTTCAATATTCAGGAAAGTTGTTTTGTTGGTTTTAACATCATAAACTCCTAAAGTCACATGATGAGAAGGCGTTCCCGCCATTGGATATTTGATGTTTTTGTTCACCGCCGGCGTTACACTCCAATCAATAATCGGATAATCTGGAATCATCGTTTGATCCATTCTATAAAACGCAATTTTGGAATTATCTGGCGAGATGAAAATCCCATTGCTAATTCCAAATTCTCTTTGGTGAACGGCTTGTCCGTTTATAATATCTTTATTTTCATCATTGGTAATCGCAACCACTTTCCCGTTTCTGTTGAGGAATAAATTATTTTTAATGGTATAAACAAAACCTTGATTATCGCTGAACATCTGCGTGTTTTCTGCGTCTTTATCTAAAGTCATCCATTCTTTTACTTTCCATTCTTTTCCGGTATTTTCAATCCAATAATATTGTGAGTTTTGGGCAAAATATCCTTTGCTTTTATTGATGAAAGTAATTCTTGGGAACATTTTCAGCTTATTTTCCGAAGAAATGTTTTTATTGAGTTGATAAAGAGAAACCAAAGTATCTTGTTTCAAAGTCGGGACTTCTGTTACTAAATAAGCATTTTTGGTGCTTTGATAAAAAGCTTTACCATCGTCGCTCCAAGAAAACTGTGAAATATTTTTAACGGCAAGATTGCTTCTAAGTCCATTTACAGATTCTGCAATGCTAAATTTTTGCTGTTGCGCTAAGAAAAAACTTCCTGCAAAGAGGAATAAATGTGCATATTTTGAAAATTTCATTTCTTAAATTTAAGTGGCTAAAAATAAGAAATAAAACCGACATTGTTAAGAAAATGTTAATTTAAAAATTAATACCCATTCGCATCGTCTGAATTCCGTACACATTAGAAGATGCAATCGTAAAATTATATTTTTTCTTTTCGTAAGATAAAGAATTTTCGGTTTTTTTTATCATTGCATTTTTTGCAACATTTTTCCCGAGTAGATAACCCAAAAGAATAGCGATTGGGTAATCTGAAGTCCAATGCACTTTGCTCTGAACCATTTCTACGCTCATTAAACCCATCAAGGCAAAACCAAACGGTTTGATCCATATTTTTTCGGGATAATTTTCAGACAAAATAACCCAAGCTGCGATTCCGGTGGTTAAATGTCCGGAAGACATTGCGTCATATTTTGAAGTCGTTTTTTGATAGGCTGAAAATGAAGGCATGAAAGTCCAATAACTATGATCTCTACCTTATGCCATTGTTTCGAAAGGACTTTCTCTTCCGGTAATTCTTTTTAAAGGTTGCGAAAAAAGTCCCGCCAGTAAAACACCTTGTACCAATTGCATTGAAGTGCTTTGAGCACGGTAATCATTTTTAATCAACCCATAAGTAGCTAAACCGGCCCCAATTAGAAGAAAAGTAGTTCCGTTTCCCATAAAGTAAAAAAAAGAACCAGCATCTCCCGGAATTATTTGCAAAGGACCTAAATGATGATAGGTGTGATTTTCACTAAACCCAATATTTTCGCCAAATTTTCTGCTCGTTCTAATCAATATAGGATCTACCGGAATCAATGCAGCAGTAGCACCTAGAGCAGCCAAGGAATACAGATAGGTCTCTTTATCCACCACATTTTTGGCAACGCCGACAAAATTTTTAGGAATTTCTGAATAAATATTAGAAATTCTGGGTTTGCTATAAATTAAAGTGATATTGTCGAACACTTTATATTCCTGAGTTTTCTTGTCGACAATAGAATCCTGTAATTGAGAAAATATCAATGTGGAAGAAAATAGACTTAAAAAGAGGAATTTTTTCATGCTAATAAATATTCCCAGCAAAAGGATCGGTTTCAGATTGCGGTTTATTCCATTTATATTGATGAGTCCAATAGGCAACTTTCATTGACAAAATCCCCAAACCTGCTCCAAAAAGCACATCCGAAATATAATGCTTATTATTCGCCATTCGCATCACTCCAACGCCTGTAGCAACGCTGTAGGAAGCATATGGAACCCACTTATAGTTTTCGCCGTATTCCATGGCTAGAATGGTTGCGCCAGCAAAAGCATCCGCAGTATGACCTGAAGGAAATGAATAAGCACTTCGGTCGGGGCGTTTTTCATTTAATGTTATTTTCAGAGTATAGACCAAAGCGAGAGTAAGAAGTTCACCTTTAATGGCAATTGCTGTTCTATTTTTCCAGTCGGTTCGCGGTGTCATCCCTAACCATTCAAAACCGTAGAGTGCTACAAAAGGGGCATACTGAGCATAATCATCGATATGATATTTAAAGTCTGGATAATGGGAATTCCGATAATCTTTAATTTGATTTTTAATACTTTTGCTACCGTTACCGTCGAGTGCGGCGCCAGCAATCATTAATCCCACTGGCACATAAAGTTTCTTATATTTATAATCATACCGTTTATTTTCAATATTTAAAGAATCTTTGTTTTGAGAGAAACTCAAAACAAACATATTGAATACGATGAATAAAGAAATCCACTTTTTCATATAGCCTTAATTTTTGAAACAAATTTATGAAAAAGAATACATCTTGCGTTAAAGTATCTTAAAATTCAATTAAAAATATTTTTAATGAATAAATTTACATAACAGAAAAATTGAATTGACTGCAAAATCGTTTTCTTAACTTACATCAATGTGAACATTCTTTCAACGAAGTATCTTTGCACTATCAAAATTTAATATTAACCAAATAAATAAAATATTATGTCAACAAAGTGGAATTTAGATCCAACACACAGCGAAATTACTTTTAAAGTAAGACACATGATGATCTCTAATGTTAAAGGAAACTTTAATGATTTTACAGTAACTTTAGAAACCGAAGATGATACGTTCAAAAACGCACAGGTAAAAGCAACCATCCAAACAGGTTCTGTGAATACCAACAATACAGACAGAGATACTCATTTAAAAAGTGCAGAGTTTTTTAATGCTGAAACAAATCCTGAAATTATTTTCGAAAGCGATTCTTTAAATAATGATATTACTGGAAATCTTACAATTAATGGCGTTACAAAACCCGTTAAATTAGAGGTAGATTTTGGCGGAATCAATGTAGATCCGTGGGGAAACACCAAAGCAGGTTTCTCATTTGAAGGAAAAATTAAAAGAAGTGATTTCGGTTTAAACTGGAATGCTGCCCTAGAAACTGGTGGCGTAATGGTTTCAGATGATGTGAAAATTGCAGGCGAATTGCAGTTTGTAAAAGCATAAATAAAAATTTCATAGTTTAGTTTTTCAAAGTTCACTCTGATTTTATTATCGGGTGAACTTTGTTTTTTTAAATAAAAATTCAAAAATGAATATCAACGATTTATCCAACATTTCCGACGGTTTCAAAAGCACCGAAAAAATGCCGGTTCTATTTTTAGGACATGGCTCGCCGATGAACGCCATTGAAGAAAACGAGTTTGTGCAAGGTTTCCGAAATATTTCTAAAGAAATCCCGAAACCGAACGCCATTCTTTGTATTTCGGCACATTGGTTTACGAACGGAACTTTCGTTACTGCGATGGAAATGCCGAGAACCATTCACGATTTTTATGGTTTCCCGAAAGAACTCTTCGATGTCAATTATCCTGCGCCGGGAAATCCAGAATTGGCAGCCGAAACCAAAGAACTTTTGCTCCCGAATCTGGTGGAAGAAGATCACAATTGGGGGCTCGATCACGGTGCATGGAGCGTGATTAAACATTTGTATCCAAATGCAGATATTCCGGTGATTCAATTGAGTATTGATTATACGAAACCAGCACAATATCATTTCGATTTGGCGAAAAAACTTTCGAAATTACGAGAAAAAGGGATTTTAATTATCGGCAGCGGAAACATCGTCCATAATTTACGAATGGTAGATTACCGAAATATCGATACCGTTGGTTTCGGTTATGATTGGGCAATTGAAGCCCGCGAAAAAACCAATAACTGGATTGTCGATGGTAATTTCCAGAACTTAATTGATTACGAAAAACAAGGAACATTCTTGCAAACCGCAGTTCCAACTCCCGATCATTATTTGCCTTTGATTTATTCTTTAGGCTTAAAGGAAAAGTCGGAAAATCTTTCGTTGTTCAACGACGAACTTATTGGCGGAAGTTTGAGTATGACGAGTTTGAAAATCGGTTAAAAATAAAAAAGATTCAGAAATTATCCTGAATCTTTTTTTATGAAATTTAGAAAAAACAGCAAAAATTCATATCGTAAGATTTGGTAATTTTCGTTGAGTATTGATTAAGAAAGACATCGCTTTTAATCATCATTTGGGGATGGGGAAAAGGAAATTTCTTTTTTCAGTAAACGAGCATGAGTTCAAGAGGCGAAAACATTTAGAAACTGCGTTCGAATAAGAGTTTGAGAAAAATAAAAAAAAGAGGCCGTTTTCACTAGATATGAAAAAGCCTCTTT
Source organism: Kaistella sp. (assembly GCF_049588135.1). Taxonomy (GTDB): domain Bacteria; phylum Bacteroidota; class Bacteroidia; order Flavobacteriales; family Weeksellaceae; genus Kaistella. The sequence continues at coordinate 9,289 of NZ_JBAVFG010000125.1, forward strand.
CTAAATATAATTGAAAAAGAAAATTATAAAAATTTATTTCACTAAAACTTTTTGGGATTTCACTCCTTTATCAGTCTGTACGTTTACAATATAAACACCTGTTTTTAATTCAAAATTAATGTCTGATTTTGTATTTGCAGATTTTACAAGTCCGCCATTGGTATTGTAAATATTTACTTTGGTATCGCCTGAAACCTTAGATATATATACCTTACTGCCTTCTGAGAAAATAGCGGTAGAAATTTTGCTTGCTGCCGTTTCCGAAGTAGCTAAAGCTATCGTATTAGAATCCAATGTCGTTACAACAGAAGCTCCAGTAACCTCGATTTTATAAAAATTGATTGCCGCATCAGTATAGATGTAGAAAGTTCCGGCTGACGGGATATTAGCAGTAAGAATTGCAGTATCTGCTGGCGTTGCAGAAGGGCTGGTTGCAGCGGAACCATAAAGCGTGTTGTCTCCGTTGGTAATATATGCCGTTCTTACAGCACCACCACTTCCACTTTTATACCATGCTTTTACTGTACAAGCGCCGCTTACCTGAATAAAGAAATAACGCTGCGTAGGTTTATAAGTGCCCGCTGTAGCAGCACCACCGCCATTGTTTTGGAAACGGTTTCCTGTTGCCACATATCCGTCAGAAAAACTAACTTGGGACGAATTTGTAATTGCTCCAAAATTAGTGTTAGTTGCAATTGGAAACATTCCCAATCCTAATTTTACAACCTGTGAGTTACCAATTCCTGCACTTAGCGGCCAGTTAGTCGCATCATTACTGAAGTCCCATGATGTTGTTTGTGCTTTTGCAGAGAATGCCAACAGTAAACTTGCGAATGCGAAAAGTAATGTTTTTTTCATAATAAATGATTTTTAAATTGTTGATTATTGGTTAGTTAAATTTAATACAATCGATTACACAAATATAATAACATTTTTTTTAATTCAATAAAAATTTAAAGATAATTTTCCATTTATCGGTAAATATGAAAGCTTTAAGCGCTGTCATCATTTCACACAATAAGGCTGTAATTGTTTATAAAAAACAGAAGCAGCGACTTCTACTGATGCCGCTGCTTCTAAAGGTTTATTTCCTAGTGAAATTATTTTACAACCACTTTTTGAGATTTTGTTCCCTGATCGGACTTTGTGTTTACAATATAAACACCTGGTTTTAAATCAAATATAATATCCGATTTGGTATTGAATGTATTGACCAAAGCTCCATTCATCGTATATACCAAAATATTGGTATTTCCTTTCAAATTGGTAACATGAACTTGGTTGCCGTTGGCAAATACATTGGCCGAATATTGGGTAACAGTAGCTGTTGCTAACGTCCCAGATGTTACCGTGATTTTAGAAATATTACATGCGCTGTCGCCATACACATAAAGCCTTTCGGTACCAGACGTTGTTTTCTTCGCAGTAAAAATAACCCCCGTTCCTGCGGTATCAGTTGTAGCTTCTCCTAAAACATTCGTACCATCTGTAACAAATACTGTTCTGGCAGCACTGTTGCTTCCTGATCTAAACCAAACCGTTACGGTAGCGGTACCACTTACATCAAAATATAAATACCGCTGGTTAGGCATGGTCACAAATCCCGGACTAGATGGATAACCCGAACCGTTTAATTGAAGACGGTTTGCACTCATATAACTGTCGGAGTAAGTATATGAGGTTGCGGTTATTGCTCCAAAATTCACAATAGTTCCGTCCGATTTACTGAAAAGACCTAATTGATCTATTGTTTTATCCGCTACGTTGGTACCTGCGTTTAAAGGCCAATTCGTAGTATCATTCCCAAAATCCCAAACTTTAGGTAGGGTAATTTGTGCTTTCACTGTAAGTGTAGAAGCCATTGCGCACATCAGCGCAAAAAGTAATGTTTTTTTCATGATCATTTTTTTTAATTTGTTGATACTGTTTTAATTATTATTGTAATCGATTACACAAATGTAGGGATTTTTTTTAATTCTCCTGTTTTTTTTTGAAAGCTTTTAGTAGAAATTGTATCATCTATTCATAAGGATTTAACTACAATATAAAAAGTGCAACCAAAAGATTTGATTGCACTGAATTAATAATGATAAAAGCCAATTTTAGCTTTTAATGAATCTTACGGAATATTTCTTACCAGAAATTTCAACGGTTCCAAAATAAACACCAGAGGATAGTTTTTCAGTATTGATGCTGATTTTCTTACTTCCATTGCTCTGTAAGGTCAAGTGAATCGCCTTCTTACCATCAACCGAATAGATTTCAATTTGGGCAAGTCCAGATTTGCTTTCTGGTAATTCGATATTTAAAACATCCTTTACAGGAACAGGATAAACCTTAATGTTTTGTGATTTTTCAATATTTGCAACTCCCATGAAACTACAAACTCCCGGCGTAATTGTTCCATTTGTCGCAACCTGTAAAGTAGCACCTGCTCCACATCCTAGATCAGGTATATAAGTTTGAACATCTGTAACTGGCATCGCTGTATAAGCATAAGTTGGAGCAGGTACTGTACCGATATTTAATGCGGGATTTACGGGAGCTCCATTGTAGATGCTGTTTGCGTAATTGATTGCAATGGTGCCGCCGTCTGTAGAAACATAACTCTTAAAAACATTGGAGACTTTGGCAAAATTTGTATTCTCCACATAAACCGTAGAATTGTTGATGCCTCCACCCAAACCAATTGCAAGCGCTCCGGGAACGGAAGTGTAATAGTAATTATTCAATAAATGAAGTTCTGCGTTTCTTGCACGAGGCATTCTTTCTTTGCAACCTTCCGCCCAATAATTGCTTTGAAAAGTGATGCTGTAATGTCCGTCTGCAGGCGCATCAGTTGCACTTGAACCCACAAGATTTGAAAATCGGTGGTCTGCAGTTCCTCCAGATCCTCCAGGAATTGGTGCTTTCAAATAAGTGAATTTGCACCAAGAAACGGTTACTTTATCGGTAAGACCTACATTGTCGAAATTGCTGTCTTGCCCATCCTGAAACTCGCAATGATCTACCCAAACGTTGGTTGCTCCTTTGTTTGTCAAATTATCCGGACCATCTACGTCATACGCACCTGGACCAACGAAAATGAGATTTCGAACGATAATGTTATTTGAACCAGTTTTAAAATTCAAAATTCCTGCGCCGGTTTGATTTTCATTGACCAACTTTGCTCCGGAAAGTCCAATTAATGATTTGTTAGAAACCACCGCACTGATTATTCCATCTTTAGGAAACGTGATTATTCCTGAAACCAAGATTACTTTCGCACCTGCTGAAGTAAGTTGTGTTTTCAAGGTTGCGTAATCTGTAACGGTAATTGGTGTTGCACTTCCGCCGCCGGTTGTTGCTGCACCGTAACCTTCTGGTGAAGCTTGATAGTAATTTTGGCTGTATCCTAAAACACTCATTAAGAAAGCCTGAATAACGTAAAAATATCTTTTCATTTTAGTTATTTTAAAGTTTAATTTTTTTTATGAGACCCTTTTTTAGCGAAGAATAGATATAGTAAAAAGAAAATTTTGTTTTCGAGAAAACTTCAATTTTCTGGTAATTCATCTTTAACAATGATAAAATATTTCTTAAAAAAGTTTAAATATTATTATAATAAAAAAAACTTGTCAGCATTTAAAAAATAAGTTTTAAAAGTGACAAGTTTTAAATGGGTCATTAAATTATAAATCTAGTATCCGTAATCGTTTGTAAGCATATTATTGCTCCCTTCAATAAATACTTGCCAGATTGGCCAAAACTGTTTGGTATCTGGGTTGTTTCTATAAAGAGAAGCGATTTTGGAATCTGAAAGCGAAGTCCAGTCAACTGCAGTCCAACCAGCACCCGGATCTGTGTTTTCTCCGCGGTTCAGTCCATAGATAATCAGCGTCTCATTATCTGCTGCATATTTATAATACAGGACGGAAGGCACATCTGCATATCGGTCGGTACGGTTTTTCAGTTCTGTAAGTCTGGCTTTTGCGTCTGCCATTTTAGTTCCAAGAAGATTCCATCTGATCAAAGCAAGTTTACGTTCCATTTCACCGGTAAACTCGTATTCCTGTTCAGCCACAATAGCATTGAACATACTTTGTTTTGAAGTTAATGCGTTCACATAATTTTCTACTTTTTCCGGTCTGTCTGCTGCCGCGAAAGCTCTATTTCTAAGTTGTTTCAAATAAACTGCAGCAGATGCAGGACCTTCCAGTTCGTTTGCTGTTTCTGCAGCCATGAGTAAAATTTCTGCGTAACGCATGTAGATTTTGTTCACCCCGTCGTCATTGGTAGAAGTTACCAATCTGCTCATCCATTCGAAACGGTATTTCCCAAAGTACCATCTGTTAAATGCACCCACTTCTTGTTTCGCTTTTCCGCTCACTGCATTTCCCCATTTGTAAGGAACACAGGTAACATCACGTCTGCTATCTTTTACATCGAAATCATAGAAAACATTTGGTAATGGTCCTCCTTGTCCACCAATGTTGCTACCCATTTGCTGGTATTGATCGTTGGTGGCATGGTTTACTGCAAATGTAAACAGAACACGTCCTCTCCCTGCATCAAAAGGTATTTCCCAAAGTGATTCTCCTCCCGCTGCAAGCACTTCTTGATTGTATTTTTTCCACAAACCTATAAAAGTAGGTTCTAGTTTTGCAGATCCACTGTTGATGACATCTCTACATTCTTGTAAAGCAATAGGATATAATTTGGCAACTGATAATTCAGGGTCTGTACTTCTTCTGATTCCATCAGGATATTGCGAATATCCTGAAGCAGCTAAAGCAACTCTTGCTCTTAAACCTTTTACAAATGCTTTATTAATTCTTTCTACTGATGTAGTTGCTGCGTTCCCATTTGGCCATGGCACAAGCGTAGCTGCTTCTTCAAGATCCATCAAAAGTTGTTTATAAATAACATCTCTGCTAGATTTTGCCATATATACTGTTTCAGTAGTAATAGGCTCAAACCTTGCAGGAACATCACCCCATCCTTTAACCAAATCAGAATAATAAATCGCTCTTAAAGCTAAAGCTTCGCCCAAAAGATATCCTAAATCTGAACCAGGAACAGGATTCCCGTAGGTTCTCAATCCACGAATACAAAGATTAGCTCTTTCGATACCTGTGTACATCATCGCCCAAACATTCTTTGGATCGTTCATCTGGCTATTATTCTTTTTGGTATCATATACGCATAAATCGGCTTTGTCATTAGATGTCGATTCAGATGCATTAAACCATTCGGTATCGGTGTTCATTCCATAAAACGGAATCCATCTTCCTCTGTAAGAATTGGTTTCAGCCATGGGAATTTTAATACCATCAACAGCTCCTTTAGCAAGATCAACGTTGGAGAAGATAACCGATTCTGATAAAGCTGACGGAGAACCTACCGTAACCATATCATCTCCTATTTGTTTGCACGAAAGTACCGTCAAGGATAAAAACAGGATTGAAAGTTTTATTGTTATTTTCATTATTTTAAAATTTATAGTATGATCAATTATTTATTTTGGGTTATTTAGAAATTAAGATTAACTCCAAAAACCACTTGGCGGCTTCTAGGGAAACCTGAATAATCTACACCTGGAGTCATCGGAGTTTGTCTTCTGGTATTAACTTCCGGATCCTGACCTGAGTAGTTTGTGATCACGAAAACATTGTAAGCTGAGGCATAAAGTCTAATTTTGGTAAGACTGATGCTTCTAACAAAACTTTCTGGAAGTGAATATCCTAAAGTAAGGGTGTTCAGTCTTAGGAACGACCCATCTTCTACTGCCCAATCGCTGAATACATATCGCGGCATATAAGGTGACCACATGGTAGTTCCAGCATTGAGTGCTTCTAAAGCGGCAGGATCAGTCACGAGATTTCCAGAAGCATCCATATTCGTCCAGCGAATCCCATCAGCCATTCCTGTATTTAAATTTCGGAACTGTCCTGCTGGTGAAGACTGTGGTGAAGTACTGAATTCTATTTTATTGGCATTATAAACATCATTTCCGACACTCCAGTTAAATGCTGCAGAAAGGTCAAAATTCTTAACCGTTGCATTCAGGGTAAAACCGCCGGTATGTTTAGGATTTGCATTTCCAATAATGGTACGGTCAGCAGCATCTACGATACCATCACCACTGATATCTTTTAATTTCATAGATCCTGGTTTTACGGTACCTACAATTGCTGAAGCATTTGTAATCCCAGCTTTTAAGGTGTAAACTCCATTGTTATAATTGAAATCAGACACTTCATATCGTCCGTCACTCAAGTATCCATACATGATTCCAAGTGGCAACCCTAAATTCACCAAAAAGTCGGTTCCAATAGCAGAAGCCACGTTTGAAGACTGAGCCCAGCCATCTTCTAAACCATGTCCCAGTGAATTGATATTATTTTTATTAAATGAAATATTGAATCCCATACTCAAAGAGTAATCTGCTTTTTTAATAGCATCAATATTAATGGTGGTTTCAATTCCTTTGTTTTGAGTTTCGCCCATATTTCTCCATTGTGCATCATAACCTGTACCCGGGGTTGGGAAAGGAATCAAAAGATCTTTGGTAATATTTTTATAGATTTCTACAGACCCATTAATTCTACCTCCGAACAATTCATAATCTAAACCGACGTTCTGTGTAGTAGTAGTTTCCCATATCAAATCCGGATTGGCCATAATTTTTGAGGCAGCCCAATAAGTACTGACACCATTGATCCATGAATTGGGTGTAGACTGATAAAGCTGAACGGTTTGTCCTGTCGGGATTCCGTTGTTACCAGCCTGTCCGTAGCTGGCTCTAAGTTTCAACAATTTAATCCAGTTCACATCATTTAAGAAGTTTTCCTGGCTTATTTTCCAACCCACTGCTAGCGAAGGGAAGTAACCCCATTTATTATCTCCTAAAAATTTACTAGAACCATCTGCTCTTACAGTTGCTGTTAACAGATATTTGTTAAAAAGGTCATAATTTAAACGACTAAAGAATGAAAACATTCTATCATCTGGCGCATAAACGTTTTCAAGAGTCTGGTGTTTTGACTCTGAAGTTAAATGTACCACATCATCAAATGAGAAATATTTAGGAAATCCGTAATTAACAGAGGTCACTGTATTTGAGCTGAGATTGTTATATTCTTGTCCTATCATTAGTTTCAAAGAATGATTGTCTCCTAGAATTTTCTTGAAATCATAGGTTAAGGTATTGGCAACACGGAAGCTCTGGTTTTCGGTATTTACAAAATTTAGCGCTGGAACTCCTTGGAAAATTGCCGGTGCATTATTTTTCACAAAATAAGTTGATCTACCATAATAACGGAAATCCTGATATCTGGAAAAATCCATTCCTAGATTAGACTGAAATTTCAAATTTTTAATTGGACTCCAACCTAATCCTCCCTGAATGGTGTAGTTTTTTTTGTTCTGTTTACGGTCGTTATCAGCGACAGCAACATAAGGGTTTACCAAATAACCTGCTACAGCTTCATCGGTATCATCGGTAGTAAGTGCCGGAATATCTATTGGCGAATAACCTACACTATGACGAAGTCTTCCGTCGGTATTGGAGAATTCTTTTTGCTCATTGGCTCCACTTCCAAAAATATCGGTATTAGAATATCGCATTGTTACCGATATATCTACATTATTGGTCGGTTTATTTTTAAGGTTCATTGTAAAATTATCCCTTTTATAACCAGAACCAATCATAATCCCATCATCATTATATCTTGCGAAGTTAACGCTGTAACTGGTTTTATCATTACCTCCTCTTAACGATATATCATTACTGTGAGTAACTCCCGTGTTGCCATAGATCCTTCTCTGCCAATCCATAGGCTCATAAGATTTATATTGATCAATCTGACTAAAAGGAAGGAAATACTTGTCATAAGTGGTTGCAACATTTCCCAAGAGCAATGCATTCTCATACTGCCATTTCGCATAGTCATAAGGCGACAAAACATCAATTTCTTTGGCAAGCGATTTATACCCAGTAAAGGAATTAAATGCACCTGTTATTTTTCCACTTTTAGCCCCTTTTGTTGTAATCAAAACAACACCGTAAGCTCCTCTGGAACCATATATGGCGGTAGAAGATGCGTCTTTCAACACCGTAATGCTTTCAATATCCGATGGCGAAACTTCACTCATTCCCTTTACCGGGAAACCATCAACAATAATCAGCGGTGAGCTGTCCTGGGTGATAGAACCACCACCACGAACTTTCAGGCTGATTTCTGCATCAGGAGATCCTTCAGAAGTGGTTACCTGTACACCCGCAATTTTTCCGGTCAAGGCTTCAGCGATATTGGATACCGGTACTTGTCTCAGTGCATCTCCGCTCACCGTTGCTACGGAGCCCGTTACGTCACTTTTTTTTGCAGAACCATATCCAATCATCACTACTTCCTCAATGTCTTTTGTACGGGCTGCAGTATCTTTAACAGGTTTTTTTTGGGCATATAACCCTTGCGCACCAAGTAGAGCACATACCGCAACAGTATATTTAATTCTTGGCATTAGTAAACTTTTGTATTTCATAATTTACATTAATTTGATGATGGTATAACGATTTTTTTATTATTGATATAAGTGTTGATGATTTTCAGATGATCAACATTTTTTATCATGAAATTTTCTTGTACTTTATCTATTTTTACATTTTTGAATGTAATATTTTCAATTTTAGAATTCTCCAAACCTTCAGCAAAAATCGCATATTTTCCGCCGTTTTTTACGATGACATCTTCCAGAAGAATATTTCTGATTTGCGGGATTGCATCTCCTTTGCGGTTAGAGTAATCTTTATAATCCATCGTAATATGCAGCACCGCTTCCTTTACTTCTCCCACGGTAATTTTTTTAACATATAATCCATCTACCGTTCCGCCGCGAACCGAATTTGTTTTCAAACGGATAGCTCTATCGAGTTGCGGACTATCCATGAAACAATTATACACGAAAACATTTTTCACTCCCGCAGACATTTCACTTCCGATCACCACACCGCCATGACCATCGATCATTTTGCAATCTCTTACAATAATGTTTTCACTCATAATACCAACTCTTCTTCCTTCCGCATCTCTTCCCGCTTTTATGGCAATACAGTCGTCTCCGGTATTAAAAATTGAGTTTTTAATTAAAACATTTTGCGAATATTCAGGATCACACCCGTCGTTATTTGGACCGTGGCTTTTAATATTTACTCCATCTACAATTACGTTTTTTGATTTCATGGGATGAATAATCCAAAACGGGGCATTGATAATATTAATATCTTTAATCAAAACATTTTCACATTCAAACGGTTCAATAAAACTTGGTCTCAGATAATGACCATCTCCGAAAATCCTTTTTTCTACCGGAACATTTTGATCAGCCATTTCCATTAAAGCAGGAAGGTTATTGGTTTCATTCTGATTGGGATCACCTTTGCTATATCCATAAGTAGTGCTTCCTTTCCAAGTCCACCAATTCGTATTACTCCCCTGTCCATTCAATGTTCCTTTCCCAGTAATGGCAATATTTTTTTTATTTTTCGCGTAGATAAGAGGGGAATAATTCATAAGTTCTAACCCTTCAAAAGAGGTATGAACCAATGGATAATAATCTTGGGTATTGGTACTGAATAAGAGTTCAGCTCCTTCTTCTATATGTAAATTCACATTATTTTCTAAATGGATTGGTCCCGTTAAATATTTTCCAGCAGGAACCACTACTTTTCCACCTCCGTTTTTTGAACAGGTGATGATGGCTTTTTTAATGCTTTCGGTAGCCATTGTTTTGCCATCCGCAATCGCTCCGAAATCAAGAATATTATAATTCACATTTTTAAAAACCGGTTCTTTAATCGATTTTTCAATCGCCAACATTCTCTCCATTGGGAAATTTTCCCCATTTTTGTTGTCGATAGCGTTTTTAGCAATACAAGAATGGGCAAAAGAGATGAGCACAAATGTCATGATAAATACCTTACAGTATTGTATCAGCCGAAAGTTTGAGTTAGAAAAAATCTTCATAATTTTAAATGTAATCGATTACAAATATAAACAAATTGTGTAACCATGCAAATTTTTTTTATGAAACTTTTGTTAAGTATAAGGCTTCTATAATAATTACTTTTTTTTCTTTTTAGTAGTCATTAAAAAGCTAAATTTGCGTTATCTAATTAATTTTATTCTAAAAAAACTCTGAAAACACAAAAACAATTATGGTGAAAAAAGTTACTATTTATGATATTGCGAAAGTATTAAATGTGACTGCAGCAACAGTTTCCAGAGCGTTGAACAATAATAAAAACATCAGCGAGTCCACAAAAAAACTCGTATTGGAAACTGCGGAAAAAATGAACTATGAACCCAATAAACTTGCCCTTGCATTAAAGAGCGGAAAGAGCAATAATATTGGCGTAATCGTTCCCCGAATCAATACCAACTTTTTCGGCTCTGTTATTCGTGGGATTGAAGACGAGCTCAACCCTAGCGGATACCACATCATTATCTGTCAAAGTCATAATGATGAGACCAAAGAGATCAATAACATCGAATCACTCATCAACTCTCAGGTGGATGCCATCTTCTTATCCACTTCCAGTAAGAGTTCTAAGCAATTTGAAAAGATTTTAAAAAAGAATATTCCGCTCATTTTCTTTGATAGAAAGAAAACGATGGATGGCGTAAGTTCGGTAACCATTGATGATTTTGCAGGCGGATATATGGCGACAAAACACCTGATAGACCAAGGTTGCAGAAAAATTGCTCATCTTGCTTCAGGTGATTTTGAAATTGAAATATTTCGCGATCGACATGAAGGATATAAGCAAGCCCTTCAAGATAATGGAATCGATTACAGAGAAGATTACGTTTTGCATACCAACAGTAAAATTGAGGAAGGCAAAACCGCTGTAGCGCAGTTATTCGAACTCGAAGACAAACCCGATGCGATCTTTTCTTCCAGTGATTTTGTGGCCTTAGGAGCAATACAGGAGTTAAAAGCACGGAATATTAAAATCCCGGAAGAAGTAGCTGTGATTGGATTTGCAAATGAACCTTTTACCAATTTTGAGGAATTATCAATTAGCACCATCGATCAATTTCCGGTTGAGATGGGCAAAATGACCGCGAAAGTATTTCTAGAACAAATGGACGCAAGCCAGAACATTAAAATCGATAAAAAAGTAGTGATGGAACCCAAACTCATTATTCGGAAATCATCTAAAAAATAAACAATAAAAAGGGGAATAAAATTTATTCCCCTTCTTTTTTTATAATGAAACTCCCCTTTTCCAAGGAATGAAAACGTCTTGTTTCAGCTGATCTGCTTTTGTTTCTACGTTTCCGCTTGCCAACTCAATAATATAATCTACGATTTCTTCGCCAACTTCACGGATGGTTTTTTCACCCGTAATTACTGTTCCTGCATTAACATCGATGATGTCTGACATTCTTTTAACAACCGCGCTGTTCGACGAAATTTTAACCACTGGTGCAATTGGATTTCCCATTGGATTTCCTAAGCCGGTCGTAAAGAGAACAACGGTTGCTCCTGCGCCAACTAATCCAGTTGTACATTCGGCATCGTTTCCTGGAGTGTTCAATAAATTTAAACCGGGTTTCGAAATATATTCACCGTAATCAAGAACATCTACAACAGGAGAAGTTCCTCCTTTTTTTGCAGCTCCGGCAGATTTCATGGCATCTGTGATTAAACCGTCTTTAATATTTCCGGGCGAAGGATTCATATCGAAACCAGAACCTGCATCTACCACGGATTTCTCAAAGGCTTTCATCAAAGATAAAAACTTATCTGCATCTTCCTCTTCTACACAACGATCCATTAATTCTTGTTCTACCCCACACAACTCGGGGAATTCTGCCAAGATGGTTTTCCCACCCAATGCCGCAAAAATATCAGAAACTACGCCTAATGCAGGATTTGCAGAGATTCCTGAAAAACCGTCGGATCCGCCACATTCCAGACCAATACTCAGTTTGGAAAGTGGTGCAGGTTGTCTTTGAATTTGGTTGGCTCTTTTGATGGCTTCAAAGGAATCTTTGATGACCATCTGAAACATTTTATCGGTCGTTCCGATTTGTTGTTGCTCGAAGATCAAAATTTCTTTATCATTATTTGGACTCATTTCCTTTAATGCTTTATTGAAAATATCAATCTGCAAGTTTTGGCAACCTAAACTTAATATGGTAGCTCCCGCAACATTCGGGTTGTTCACATATCCTGCGAGTAATTTTGCCAAAAGTTCAGAATCCTGACGAATACCGCCACAACCACCTTGATGATTAATGAATTTTACTTCAATATTATCCAAAAGATTGGTTTCTGGAGTTTTTTCTGCTATTTCTTCTACGCTTTTTTCTTCAATTAAAGATCGTAGGAAATTTTTATAAGAAACCTCTTTTTTAGGCAATAATTCGTTCTCGAAAATTTCTTTCAGCTTCTCGATGTTTTTGTTCTCACAGAAAACCAAAGGAAAAAAGAGCCATACATTTTTGGTTCCAACCTGACCATCTTTTCGATGATAGCCCATGAAAGTCTTGTCTTTCCATTTATCAATATTGGGTGCTGTCCAGCCTAAAGTCGTTTTCTTGCCAAATACTTTTTCACTTTCATGCTTTACATTTTCGGTCGTCAAAACTTAACCTTTCTTGATGTCGAGATAAGCTTTTCCCACTAGAACGCCATACATAATGATGCTGTCTCCTTTTGAAAAATCTTTTTCGGCAATTTTATGTTTTGCTTGTACGGGCGTTACCGTAACGATTTCTTCGTTTTCAAAAGTAAGTTTCTCTCCAGCTTCAATATCCATCAATGCAACGATTACGTTATCATTGGAATTAACCTTCATTATTTTTTTTTGCATGTCTGAAATTTTTAAGAAAATTGGGGTATAAAATTCTGATATCCTTTTTCAATACCATTTTTATCGATTTCTGAGATTGCAACGGTGATTGCGTTTTGTAAACCTTCTACTTTATTTAAATCCTGATCCCAGAATTCTAGATTTGCTAAAGTTTGAGAAACCGTTTTTTGAAGATTATTTTGACTCCAATATTCCGTCATTGCTTCCACAATTTCTGAGGAATCTTTTATTGGTAAATTTTTGCCATTCCAACTTCCTTGATAAAAACGAATCATTGCGGCGAAACCAAAAACCAAATTTAATGGCAATTTATTTTCTATTTTGATGTAATCTAAAATCGTCGGTAAAACACGAACTTTAAATTTCGGAATAGAATTAAGGGCAATATCTGAAAGTTGATGTTTGATAAAAGGATTTCTGAAACGATCTAAAACTTCATCAGCAAAATTCTTTAATTCCTGTTTATCCATTTCTAAAGTCGGGATAATTTCATCGTAGGTTAATTTTTTAATAAAATCTGCGGTGAAAGGATTATCCATCGATTGCTGTACGGTTTCATTACCAAACATGATCGAAAACGGAACCATTGCGGTGTGAATTCCATTCAGGATTCTTACTTTTCTGGTGCGGTATGGCTGCATGTCTTCTACAATCTTCACATCCAAATTGGTTTTATGAAAAGGTAATTTTGCTTTCAAATCTTCGCCACCTTCAATCACCCAAAGGAAAAACGGTTCTGCCGTCACCAAAATATCATCTTGATAATCTAGCTTGTCATTGTATTGATCGATTTCATTTCGCGGATATCCAGGAACGATGCGATCTACCAAAGTATTGTGAAAACTACAGGCTTCGGAAATCCAGGTTTTGAATTCTGGTTCTAAGTTCCAAAGATCACAATATTGCAACAAAACTTTTTTTAAAGTATCTGCATTATAATTAATAAGTTCACATGGAATAATGGCTAAACCTTTCGACTGATCACCTTTAAAATGGGTAAATCTTTGATAAAGAAAAACCGCCAGTTTCGCAGGGAAAGATTGTGGAGTTTCATTTGAAATGACATCGGTGTCTACAAATTCGATTCCGGCTTCTGTGGTATTGGAAATAACGAATTCTAAAGAATCTAATTTAGCTACATCCAGGAAACCCTGAAAATCTTTATAAGGATTGATGCATTTAACAATGTTATCAATTAAATGGATTTCCTGAATTGGATTGTTGTTTTTAATTCCATTTAAAAAGAGGGTGAATAATCCATCTTGTTTTTCAATTAAATCCACCATACCACCTTGCAATGGTTGCACTACAGCGATTCCTGCATTAAAATTTAATTCTTTATTTAAAGTTTGAAATGCATAATCAACAAAAGCACGCAGGAAATTCCCTTCTCCGAATTGCAATATTTTGATCGGATACGTTTGATTATTGCTATAATTCTCTCTATTTAGTTTTAATTTAGTTTGACTTTCCATTTTTATTAATCATTTATAACATTATATTTCGGCACAAGTGATTTCATGATGAACCACGCAATTAAGTAAGCCACCGCACAAATAGAGAAAATAATCATGTATCCTGTATTAATCCCGTCAGAAATCACTGCACCGGAACTTCTTAACTTTTCAAATAAATCTTCCGGAATACGTTCTGTCGCATATTGTGGATATTTATTTAAGAAAGGTATTCCATCAATAGTCGTCCATGTTTTATGAGAATAATCGAATAAAACACCAGAGCCTTTATTGATTAAGAAAGATCCTAAACCACCCGCCATTCCACCAATTCCCGTAATGGTAGCGATCGCTCTTTTGGGAAACATATCGCCAACAGTAGAAAAGATATTGGCTGACCACGCCTGATGCGCTGCTCCTGCGATCCCAATAATAATCACGGGGAACCAATAGGAAATAGATCCGGCAGGTTGCGCCACCAAAGCCAGAAGTGGAAAGAAAGCGAAAATCAACATGGCTTTCATTCTACCAGAATATGGATTCATGCCTAATCTATCGACGAAATATCTCGGCAACCAACCACCAATAATAGAAAGTAATGTAATTGCGTACAAGATAAATAATGGAATTGCACTTTTGGTACTGTCCATTCCGTACACAGAACTTAGATATGCTGGAGTCCAGAATAAATAAAACCACCAAACGCCATCGGTCATAAATTTACCCACAACAAAAGCCCAAGTTTGCCTGTGTTTGAAACTTTGCGCGAACGTAAAACTTTTTTCTTTTTCAGAAGAAATACTTTTAGCAACGTCTTCCTCAGAGTCGTCTTGCTGAATATATTTTAATTCTAAATCATTTAATTTTTTACATAAGTGAGGCTTCTTATAATAAAACTGCCAAAGTCCCATCCACACAAATCCTAAAGCTCCGATGATGATAAATGCCATTTCCCAACCATAAGCTCTTGCAATAAAAGGAATGGTTAATGGTGCGGCTAAAGCTCCAACAGTGGCACCTGCATTAAAAATACTCGTCGAAAAAGCACGGTCTTTTTTCGGAAAAAATTCGGCGGTGGTTTTGATTGCTGCAGGGAAATTCCCTGCTTCACCGACTGCTAAAATTAATCTTGCGAAAATAAACAAAGTAACACTTGTACTGATGATTAAAGCGGTATTATCTACTTTTGCTAAAGCTTCTTTGGAGCCTTCAAAACTCATGATCCATTCTCCGGTAATTAATCCGGAAGTTGCGATTCCACAAAAAGCGTGCAAACAAGCTCCTACAGACCAAATCCCAATCGCCCACAAAAATCCTTTTTTGGTATCTAACCAATCCACCAGTTTTCCGGCAAAAAACATACTTACCGCATAGAAAATTGAAAATAGCGCAGTAATGTTTCCATAATCATTATTATTCCAATGAAACTCGGGTTCTATAAAATCTTTCCAAGTTAGGGAAAGAACTTGTCGATCCATATAATTAATGGTGGTTGCCAAAAACAGCAGCGTACAAATAGTCCACCTGAAGTTGCTGGGTTTTGTAGAATTTTGTGGTTTCATATCACAAGTTTATTTTTAAAAGAATTTAATTCTATTTGATGGTTTGAATCAGCTCCATAACCTTTTTAGTTTCAGACTCAATCGTGGCGTAATCGCGAGCTTCCATTAAAGGTTTGCTGATGAGTTTACTGCCCATTCCTACCGCAGAAACACCAGCTTTGAACCAACTTTGAATATTTTCTTTCGTCGTATCAACACCGCCTGTTGGCATGAAAAGTAAATTTGGGAAAATATCTTTAATTCCGCTCAAAAAATCCGGCCCCAACATATTTCCAGGAAATAATTTAATGAATTGAACTCCGGCATTTTCCGCAGCGATAATTTCAGAAGGCGTCATGCAACCCGGGCTGTAAAATAAATCTTTACTGATTAAAAAATCTGCAACTTCTGGAACAAATCCCGGACTAATGAAAAAATCGGCACCGGCTTTCAAGAAATTTTCTGCCTGTTCAACATTTTTAATGGTTCCGATTCCTAATAAAAGGTCGGGCATTTCTACATTTCGAACTTCAACCATTTTGGTGAAATTTCTCAAAGCTGCTTCACCACGATTGGTATATTCTACGGCTCTAACGCCTGCTTTATAAATACTTCTTAAAATCTGTAAGGTTACTTCTTCGTCTGCATTAAAGTAAAGTGGAAGCATTCCCTGTTTCACAATTGCATCGGAAACGGATTGACTGTTATTTTTCATATTTAGATTTTTATTTTTTTAAAAGGCCTTATGGAATCGCCAAAATATATCCGCTTTTTTTAGAAGTTTAGAGCCTGTTTAAATTTCATCAAAATTAATTTCCCAACCCTAAAGGGAGTAATTTTGATGAAATTTTCAGAGAATTTTTAAACATTCTTATAATTTGGCGATTTCATTTATTTTAAATTTTAACTTTAAAAACTATTTTCTTGATATCATCTACCCCGATCATTGGAGCATGAACGTCTTCCGGAAAAAATATCACGAATTGATGATCCTGTAACTGAAAAAAAGTATCTGGAATTTCTGAAAAAAACCGAACATCTTTTTCTGCATTGTATTCTCCATTTTGCTTGGTACATTTTTCGCGTGGTTTCCAACCGATCGATTCCAGCCCTTTCACGCAAACCTGAATATCAATGGTGTGATCATGGCATTCAAATTTTGAAAGACTCATTTCTTTAGATTTTCCTGGTTTATTGCTGATAATTGCTTTTAAACCTTCGGTGATTTCAATGGTTCCATCTGGTAATTCTGCCCAATTATTTTGGTTTAGAAAATCAAATGCTTTTCCAAATAAGGGATGTAAAACCGCGTATTTTGAACTATTTTTAAGGGTATCTATAATCATGATAATTATCTTGCAACTCTACCAGAAGCGTCGCCTCCCATTAATTTCATTACTTCATCTACGGTTACCAAATTGGCATCCCCTTTAATGGTATGCTTCAAACAAGACGCTGCAACGGCAAAATCTAAAGCGTTTTGATCGTCATTTGGATAGGTTAATAATCCGTAAATCAAACCACCCATGAAAGAATCGCCACCACCAACACGATCTACGATGTCGGTAATTTGATATTGACGGGTTTGCAACATTTCTTTTCCATCATATAAAACTCCAGCCCAAGTATTATGAGACGCTGAAATTGAACCTCTTAAAGTGGTAATTACTTTTTTCGCTTTCGGGAATTTTGCCATCATTTGTTGACAAACTGATAAAAATGCTTCTGCTTTTACATCGTGACCATGCGTTTGAACTGCCGCTCCATCTGGTTTGATCCCGAAATGCATTTCTGCGTCTTCTTCATTTCCTAAAATAATATCGCAATGGGAAGTTAATTCCGTCATAATTGCTTCTCTGTCGCCACCATATTTCCATAGTTTTGCGCGATAATTAAGGTCAGTCGAAATCGTAATTCCTAATTTGCTGGCCACTTTTACCGCTTCTAAACAAACGTCTGCAGAACTCTGGGAAATAGCAGGTGTAATCCCGGTCCAGTGGAACCATTCAACGCCTTCGAAAACTTCTTCCCAATTAATCATTCCAGACTGAATTTCCGACATTGCAGAATGAGCACGGTCATAAACTACTTTGCTTCCTCTGCTTACCGCGCCGGTTTCCAGGAAATAAATTCCCAATCGGTCACCACCCCAAACAATTTTATCTACGCCAACACCACGTTTTCTCATTTCCATCATGGCACATTGTCCGATGTCATTTTTCGGTAAACGGGTTACAAAATCAACAGGAATTCCATAATTTGCTAATGAAACTGCAACATTTGATTCACCACCACCGTAAACCACATCGAAATTATCGGCCTGTGAAAATCTTAAAAATCCTGCTGGTGCCAATCTTAACATGATTTCACCAAATGTGACTACTTTACTCATTTTTATAATCGTTTTTTTATTTTATAAAATCTTCTCTTTTTTTACACAAATCACTACGTTAATCGATTGCAATTTTTAGAAATTAAAATACTCTTTTGCATTATTGTAACTAATGTCGGAAACCATTTTCCCAATCCATTCCATTTCATTTGGCAATTCGCCGCTTTCAATTTCTTTTCCTAAAAGATTACATAGAACTCTGCGGAAATATTCGTGACGCGGAAAAGATAAAAAGCTTCTAGAATCGGTCAGCATTCCGATGAAACAACTGATTAATCCCATATTTGAAAGCGCATTCATTTGTTTGGTCATGCCATCTTTTTGATCCAAAAACCACCATCCGGAACCGAATTGTACTTTCCCTTTCACGCTTCCGTCATTGAAATTACCAATCATGGTTGCCAGAACTTCATTATCTGCGGGATTTAAATTATACAAAATCGTTTTTGTCAATTTATCTTTAGAATCTAAAGCATTTAGGAATTGTGATAATTTTGCAGCTTGAGAAAAATCTCCAATCGAATCCCAACCAGTGTCTGGACCTAAAATCTTCAGCATTCTCGCATTATTGTTTCTCAAAGCACCCAAGTGAAATTGCTGTACCCAACCGAATTCATGGTACGTTTCTGCTAAAAATAATAAAATCGCACTTTGGAATTTCAAGGCTTGTTGATGCGTAATTTCCTTGTTTTCTCTTTTATTTTTAAAAATTTCGTCAATTTCGTTTTCAGTAAAGTTTTCGAACTCAATTTGATCTAAACCGTGGTCGCATAATTTGCAACCATTTTCATTAAAGAAAACAATTCTTTTTTGAAGCGCATCTTTCAAATCCTGATAATTCTGAATTTCAATGTCTGACACTTTTCCTAAAGAATCAATATAATCGTTGTAGCCTTCGTTTTCAATCAAAATCGCTTTGTCTGGACGAAAAGCAGTACTCATTTTCACGCTGGTATTTTGCGCTTTATATTGTTGATGGTATTCTAAATTATCGATTGGATCTTCGGTAGTACAAACCAGTTCAGCATTTACTTTTTTCAATAAATTCTGAGTGGAATATTCTGCAGTTTGCAATTTTGAAGAGGTTTCTTCGTAAATTTTTTCCGCCGATTTTTCATTCAGCAAATCGGTGATGCCAAAATACCTTGCCAATTCTAGATGAGTCCAATGATACAAAGGATTTCTCATCGTGTGAGGAACGGTTTTTCCCCATTGCAAAAATTTATCTTTATCGGAAGCATTTCCCGTAATAAAATCTTCGTTAATTCCCAACGTTCGCATCGCTCTCCATTTGTAGTGATCGCCTTTAATCCAAACATCGGTAATGTTTTGAAAAATATTATTTTCTGCAATTAATTTGGGAGAAAGGTGATTATGGTAATCGATAATCGGTTGGTTTTTAGAATATTGATGATACAGCTCTTCTGCATATTTATTTTCTAAAAGGAAATTATCGTGGATGAAATTTGTGCTCATTTTTATTAAAAATTTTTAGTCTTCGTTGGAAGGTTTACCGATGGTTGCGAGAATTCCGCCATCCACATAAATTATTTGCCCGTTTACAAAGTCGCTCGCTTTTGAGGAAAGAAAAACGACTGTTCCTCCCAGATCCTCGGGGTTTCCCCATCTCGCAGCAGGAGTTCTGCTGATAATAAAATCGTTGAAAGGATGACCGTCAACTCTAATTGGTTCAGTTTGAGCAGTAGCAAAATATCCGGGACCAATTCCGTTGACTTGAATATTGTATTTTGCCCATTCTGTCGCTAAATTTTTGGTGAGCATTTTCAAACCACCTTTTGCTGCGGCATAAGCGGAAACAGTATTTCTACCCAATTCGCTCATCATCGAACAGATGTTGATTATTTTCCCTTCTTTGCGTTCAATCATTTGTTTGGCAACTAATTGAGACATGATGAAAGGACCAACCAAATCGACATCGATTACTTTTCGGAAATCGGAAACTGCCATTGAAATAGCAGGTTCTCTTTGAATAATTCCAGCATTATTCACCAAAATATGAATATCTCCAATTTCTTTAAAAATGGTTTCTATATTTTCTTTCGCTGAAATTTCGTCGGTAACATCAAATAAATAGCCTTTTGCAGAATACCCTTTAGAATGATAATACTCTAGTGCTTTTTCCATTTTTGAAGGCGTGTTTCCTGTAATGATAATTTGCGCGCCAGCTGCTGCTAAAGCTTCCGCCATCGCCATTCCCAAACCGTGAGTTCCGCCGGTTATGATTGCGTTTTTGCCTTTTAAATCAAATAAATTCATAGCACTATTTTAATTCGTTTGCGGCAACAATATCCATATCTCCATAATCTAAATTTTCTCCTGCCATTCCCCAAATAAAGGAATAATTGGAAGTTCCAGCTCCTGAATGAATCGACCATTCCGGAGATAAAACCGCTTGATTATTTTGAATGAAAATATGACGGGTTTCTTTTGGATCTCCCATAAAATGCGCAATCGATTGCCCTTCTGCCACATCAAAATAGAAATAAGCTTCCATTCTTCTTTCGTGTGTATGAGAAGGCATTGTATTCCAGATGTTTCCAGGCAAAAGTTCAGTTAAACCCATTTGTAACTGACAAGTTTCTACAATACTGTTAACAATAAGTTTATTTAGAATTCTTTTGTTTGCGGTGATATCGTCGCCTAAGTGAACGATTTCTGCATTTTCTTTGGTGATTTTTTTATTCGGAAAATGTTTATGAGCTGGTGCGGAATTTAGATAAAAAAGAGCAGGGTTCTCGGAGGTACTTTTAAAAGTGACTTCTTTTGCGCCCATACCAACGTAAAGTGCTTCTTTTTTATTTAGGATAAATTTTTCGCCATCCACAGAAACCACACCTTCACCACCAACATTTATAATCCCCAATTCTCTGCGATCTAAGAAATTTTCTGACTTTAAATAGGGAATTGTTTCTAGTTTTACATCGTTATCTACAGGCATTGCTCCACCAACAATTAATCGATCATACATCGAATAAACAAGATTGATTTGATTTTCATTGAAGAGATTATCGATCAAGAATTCTTGTCTAATTCTCGATGTGTCGTAACTCTTTGCGTCATTTGGATGAGATGCGTACCTGAAACTATATTTTGTCATATTAAAACTTTAAATGTAATCGATTACACAAATGTAATATAATTTTTCAATATGAGAAAATAATTTTTTTTTTAAATGTTTGGAGTTTGATTGATGTCTAATTTGATCGTAGAGTTTTATTGAGTAAATTTTTATTTTATTGAAGTTTAAATAGATGAGTTTGAAAAAAAGTATTGGTCGCTCCTCTGGAGCTCCATTTCAATATTTCAAATTTCCCTACAATAGTTCGTCGCTCCGCGACTCTTTATCTCATTTTAAATGATTCTTTTTTTATTTAATTTTTGAGTTTTTTTTAATTGTATAAAATAGTTCCATTGCTTAGGAAATAAATATCAATGTAAAATCCTAATTTATGAATCAATAAAATTATATAACATTCTCTTGTTATTTTTTAAAAATTTAGTAATAATATCATTTAATATGTAATTTTATTTTAAATTTGCGTAATCGATTACAAGTAAAATTTGATTTAATAATCTACAATAGAATGAATTCTTTCTACCCCAAAAATTAAAAATATGTTTAAAAAATTATTGTTTTCAGTAACACTTTCCTTAGGTGTTACATTGGTTTTCGGACAACAGAAAACAGATGTTTGGGATTTTGGTGCGCAGCAACTTGATCAATCTCTTTTTAATAATAAACTGAGCGAGTCTTCAATTAATGCTTGGTATTCTGTTGCGGCTGGAAGTACCAACATTCCAATGCCTACCAGTTTTTCTGCGCAAGAATTATCTTGGACTGGCGGTTCAAACGATCGATTGCGAACGAGCAATACCAATCTTACAAGATTTGACACGAATCTCGGTGCTGGTTCTGCAGCAGGATATACTGGAAGATTATATGTAAATGCGGGTGCTGCAACAGGAAGATTTTTAACTTTAGCTTTAAATGAAGATGATGAAGTTTCTGTCTTTACCAATTCTGATGCAGCGGGATTATTGAATTTTGTAAATGTTGCAAATCCAGCGACACAAACGAATCAGATTTCAACTACCGTTACCGCTGCTGAATATAAATTTGTAGCCAAAACTGCAGGAAATTATAATATCTTCGAAAGTGTAAGCAAACCGAGTTATTATCGTATTCAAAGGAAAGCAGCTCAATATATTACTTTTTCGGGTACTGTTGATACTTCTCAAACAACTGTAATTCCTCCAAATTATTCGCTTATTTTCACTAATGAAGCTGGGAAATCATGGTCTGCTCCAATTAACGGTGGTACCTATTCTGTTACTTTGCCAGCAAATTATACGTATACCCTTAGTTTAGGAAATGCGAATGGTTATGTACTTACCAGCGGCGAAAGTTTATCTGTAAATCCTTCCACGACTTCTTATGATATTGCGATTGCTCAGGTGACTTTATATAAATTGACAGGTTCTATCACCGGATTGGATACTCGAATTAATAATCTTGGTTTGGCTTTTACGGTAGATCCGAATTCAAATTCGGTCTTTGTTCCAAAACCAGTTGTTAATAAAATTACGTCAACTTATTCCGTTAGTTTGGAAGCCAATATTTTATACACAATTTCTGCAACAGGAGTTAATGATGACGAAATTCTAGCGAATACGATTCAGATTTCTCCACAAGATACCACGAGGAATATTGAGTTTAGCCCGAAAGAAAAATCTGCGGTTTCTATTTCTACTTCAGGTTTAAGTGCTTCCGAAAAGAACCAGCTCAAACTTTCTTTTTCAAATGTCAATGAATCTGGATATGTTTATAATTTTGCAGATCTTAATGCGATTTCTCTCAGAAACGGATCTTACACGATTGCCAGTTCTGGTTTAGATGCTTTTCCACTAGAATTGCAAGCGACTTCTTATTTGAAAATAAATAACGCTCCTGCTACAAAAACTTTAAAATTTGTTCCTGTTAACAATTGGACTTTTAATGGTCAATCAATTACCACTTCAACGCCCTATTATAAAGGCTTAGCTTTCACAGGAAATATTGCAAATGAAATAGCCAAAGGACATCTTATTTGTCAGGCGGGTTCTACGATTATGGTGCCGATGAATCCGGGAGAAAAAATGACCATTTCTTATTATTATGCTGCCAATTTTTCTGTTAATGGTCAGCCACAAGTCATTACCACAAGTGGAAGTACTTCTTTGGTAGAAAATTATGAATATGTTTATCCAGGAACAAGTGCTGGAAATGCAGTAATAACAAGTGCTGCAACTACTTATATTTCTCGTATTTCCCGTTCGCCAATTGTTGCTTATACTCCTTCAATTACGGTGGGAAGCAATAAAACGTATCAAACCATTAATGATGCTTTAGAAGCGGTTTCTAGAATGGCAAGAACCGATAACGAAAGAGTTACGATTCTCGTAGATCCAGGAAATTACGAAGAAATGATTGTGATTAAAAGTTCGAACATCACTTTAAAAAATGCATCTTCTACGCCAAGTATCGATCTTACCAATAAAGGGGTTGGAATTTCGCCAAATGCAGTGCGAATTACTTCTTATTATGGAGTTGGATATAATTATTTCAGTCAGGGAAAAGACAATAAATGGAATGAAAATGCATTAAATATTAACAAAGAAAACGGTTTTACAGACTACACAAATGTAAGTGGAACGACAAACAATTCTTTTTGGAACGCAACGGTCGTCATTAATGCGAATAATTTCGAAGCAGAAGATATCATCTTCGAAAACTCTTTTAACCAATATATTTCACAGAAAGAATCAGCAGATGTTTTGGTAATGGTTGTTGGAAATAAAGGACAGAGACCGACTTCATTGGGAGATATTGCAGTTCAAAATAAATCATTTGTAGAAAGGGCGGCGGCAATTGCTGTAACAAATGGTACAGATAAGGTTTTTCTAAAAAACTGTAGGGTTGTCGGAAGACAAGATTCTTTTTACGGGGGAACTAATTCTAGAGTTGCCGTTTACAAAGGCGTAATGATGGGAGCTGTGGATTATATTTTCGGTTCGATGACGGCGGTGTTTTACCAGACCAAATTCGCAATGAATACCAGTGATGTTTCTTCAGATGTATCTTATCTTACCGCGCCACAACATTTATCTGGAAGAGGATTTTTGTTGTATGAATGTACGGTTGGTTCCGCAATCCCAGGAACTGAAACTGCTTCACAATATCGTGCGAAACCAGGATATTTTGGTCGTCCATGGGCGGCAAATACTGGGGAAACGGTGATGTATAAAACAGCCGTTGAAACCTCTGATGTGCCAGGTTTTTCCGGGGTTTCTTTAATTTCCCCTGCGGGTTGGCTTAATACTTTGAGCGGAACTTCAGACCGGGTTTATGAATATCAAACTACAGAATTATCCGGAGTGAATAATTCTGCAAACCGTGAACCATGGTCAAAAGTTTTAACAACGCCTTTCTTAACGGATACAACAGAAATCACGCCTTTTAATTTCACAAAAGGGAATGACAATTGGGATCCGTTTAATCTTGCAACTTTAGGAGACACGAACAGCAATTCTAAAACGACTGTGAATGTCTTCATTTCTGAAAAGTCAGTTTATATTTCTAATGTTAAAATGAATACTGAAGTAAAAGTGTATCACATGAACGGCTCTTTAGCAAAGATTTTCATCACAAAATCAGACACTGATTTTGAGTTACCAAAAGGAATATATTTGGTAACCGTTCAATCGAATGACGGCATAAAATCTGTAAAAGTTTTGAGTAAATAGAAATAAACATTTCACATTCAGACCGTCTCTACTATGAGGCGGTCTTTTTTTTAATACTAAATCAATCATTTTAAAGACAGTTTAGCTGGCAACATTAGCCAATTTAAACAGTTGCTGAATTTGTCTTTTTAATTCCTCAGAAAAGGGGCGCATCTACAGTTCATACCAACTCACTGGACTAAATTGATGACTCCATTTTTTGCGATGACAAAATAAAATTATTATGTTCGCATCATGGGAACAAAAACTTTAGCAATCGTAGGTTGTGGCAAACTTGCAAATATCGTCGTGGAAGCTTTAAATAAAGGATTATTACCCGATTATAAATTGATCGGAACTTATTCAAGAACTTTTGAAAAAGCGGAAAACATTGCCAAAAATATCCAAAATTCAAATCCAGATTTCATTTGTAAACCCTGCCATTCCTTAGAAGAATTTATCGATCTAAAACCAGATTATATCGTGGAAACAGCTTCTCCAAGTTCTTTAAAAGAATTAGCCATTCCAGCACTGAAAAATGGTTCTTCGATTGTCACCTTGTCTATCGGCGCATTTGCAGACGAAGAATTTTATAAACTCGTATCGAAAACGGCATCGGAAAACGGAACCCGTGTGCATATTGCTTCTGGTGCGATTGGTGGTTTCGATGTTTTACGAACGGTCTCTTTAATGGAGGAAAGTAAAGTTACTTTTGAAACTAAAAAAGGACCGAATTCTTTAAAAAACACGGAGGTTTATGATGAAACTTTACAAACAGAAGAACGCCAGGTTTTTGAAGGAAATGCTGCGGAAGCAATTGCACTTTTCCCAACACGGGTAAATGTGGCTGTTGCGGCTGCTTTAGCCTCAACCGGACCAAAAAACGTGAAAGTTTCTATCAACTCAATCCCAGATTTTGTGGGTGATAATCATCGAATTGAAGTCAAAAGTGATCAAATTCACGCCGTTATAGATGTTTACAGTAAAACGGCGCAAATCGCAGGTTGGAGCGTGGTAAATACTTTGCGGAATATTACTTCTCCGATTGCTTTTTAAGATAATTGGTAATATTGCTCAAGACCTTTTCACTTAATCGAATAAATGCCTGACTCGTTCTGCCAGAGGAAACCTCCATGCAAACCACTTGCGGATGCTTAACCAATTTTTCGGAACCCAATGCACCGATGGTATCACAATAGGCAAGGTTATCTCCTGCAAGCCATTTTACAAACGGTTCCTCATCCCAAGCCGGAGATAAACCTGTATTGAAAAGCATTTTACGATTGCCTAAATATTTGAATTCTTCCTCATGCAGTAAAATTGTATTTTTATTTAAACAAGTAATTAGGACTTCATTTCCTGCAAGTAATTCGTTTAAAGGCAAATAGCGATATCCTTTCTTTTCCGATTCGGGTTTCCTTGTTCTAGAAAAATAAGAAATTTCGGCACCGAAAAAATGAAGCGCATCAGCAATCATTTCGCCTGATTTTCCTAAGCCGATAATGCCGACTTTTATTCCAGTAATTTCACGGGGTATTTCGCTCCAGGGTTTTCTTGGCTTTCCATTTGGATTGTTCCCAAAACCGTGTAAACATCTAATCAACTCGCTCACCACATACTCTACCACGCCTTCATCACCATAATCTCTAATTCCGGTAACGGCGATGCCCATCGAATTAGCATACAGAATATCTACATTGGCACTTTCTGCGCTGTAAAGCGAACAACACATTCCAATATATTTAATATTCGGGCATTGTTCTAAAACTTCTCGTCCCAGCGTTGTTGTATAGCTCACCAATACCGCATCTGCATCGTCAATTCGTTCAATAATTTCAGCAATTGAAGAAGGTATATCGTTATAAATCAGTACATTTTCTGCAAAGGATTCCAATTTTTTTTCTGCTGATGGAATTAAATTCAATGGTTCAAGCGCAATAAGTTTTTTAAAAATCATAAATAATATATTTTTTGTCTGGTCTCACTTAAGTTTATTTCAAAAAAAAACCTCAATCAAGTAAATGATTGAGGTTTAAAAAAACTGGCGGCGACCTACTCTCCCGCGTTAGCAGTACCATCGGCGCTAGAGGGCTTAACTTCTGTGTTCGGAATGGGAACAGGTGAGCC
>NZ_JBAVFG010000126.1:0-6786 GCF_049588135.1 Kaistella sp.
GATTTATTATCTCCGAAAAAAAGCACTAACTCAAAAAATAGAAAAAGAAGAATTAGCTTGGATTTTATTGAATTTTAATCAGAAACGTGGATATTATCAATTAAGAGGAGAGGATTTAGATGAAGAAAAAGATAAAATTTTTGTTCAATTAAAAGTTGATAGAATTGTTGATTCTGGCGAAAAAGTTAAAGGAAAAATTCTTTATGATGTTTATTTTGAAAATGGGTGGAAATACGACAAACAAATAGTAAAAACTGAAGATTGGATTGAGCGTTCAAAAGAATTTATAGTAACCGAATCTCTTTTGAAAAATGGCGAAACTAAAAGAACTTTTAAAGCAGTTGATTCCGAAAAAGATTGGATTGCAATAAAAACAAAAACAGAACAACAAATCGATCAATCTCATAAAACCGTCGGAACTTATATTTATGAAACGCTCCTTCAAAATCCTAAGCAAAAGATAAAAGGAAAATTGGTTCGTACAATTGAAAGAAAGTTTTATAAATCTGAATTGAATCAAATTTTAGAAAAGCAAAAAGAATTTCACCCTGAATTTCAAAATGATGATTTGTATTCGGATTGCATTCGTGAATTATATCGAAATAATGATGCGCATCAATTAACGCTCAGCAAAAAAGATTTCGTTCATTTATTTTTAGATGATATTATCTTTTACCAAAGACCTTTGAGAAGCCAAAAATCATCCATTTCCAATTGTACGTTGGAATTTAGAAAATATAAAGATGAAAATGGAGTAGAACAGTTGAAATATCTTAAAACTATCCCAAAATCAAATCCTTATTATCAGGAATTCCGCATTTGGCAATGGATGTACAATCTTTCCATTTATAAAAAAGATGATGATCAAAATCCTGTAACGAAAGAATTTTTGAATTCTAATGAAGATTATGAAAACCTTTTTGAATTCTTAAATAATAGAAAAGAGGTTGACCAAAAAGCATTGTTAAAGCATTTTAAATTAAATGAAAAAACTCATCGTTGGAAGTATGTAGAAGATAAAAAATATCCTTGCAACGAAATCAAAACGATGATTTCATCGAGGTTGGATAAAGTTGAAGGGATTTCTGATGGATTTCTGACAAGAGAAATTGAGCAAAAACTTTGGCATTTGATTTATTCTATAAATGATAAAATAGAATATGAAAAAGCACTGAAATCATTTGCCAGAAAAAATCATTTGGATGAAGCTTCTTTCTTTGAAGCTTTCAAAAAATTCCCGCCATTCAAAAGCGAATATGGCTCTTATTCTGAAAAAGCGATTAAGAAATTATTGCCATTAATGCGTTTAGGAAAATATTGGAATTGGGAAAATATAGACCTTTATTCTCAACAAAGAATTGAAAAAATAATTACTGGAGAATATGACGAAAATATTAAAGATAGGGTAAGAGAAAAGGCATTGCATCTTACCAAAGAAAATGATTTTCAAGGTTTGCAATTGTGGTTGGCTCAATATGTTGTTTATGGAAGACATTCTGAGGCATCCGTTCTTGGCAAATGGAATTCTGCAGATAATTTGGAGGAATATCTGAAAGAATTTAAGCAACATTCGCTTCGTAATCCGATTGTTGAACAGGTTATTACGGAAACACTTCGTGTGGTAAAAGATATTTGGATGAAATATGGAAATGGCGCAAAAGATTTCTTTAGCGAGATTCATATTGAATTGGGTAGAGAAATGAAAAATACCGCCGAAGACCGCAAGAAAATTACCAATATTGTTACTGAAAATGAAAACACAAATCTCCGTATTAAAGCATTATTAGCTGAAATGATGAACGATAATTCGGTAGAAAATGTTCGTCCATATTCGCCAATGCAACAGGAAATTCTAAAAATTTATGAAGATGGAATTTTAAATTCAGATATTGAGATTGAAGATGATATTTTGAAAATCAGCAAAACTGCACAACCAAATTCTTCAGATTTAAAAAGATATAAACTGTGGTTAGAACAGAAATATAAATCGCCTTATACTGGGCAAATAATCCCATTAAATAAGCTTTTCACAACGGAATATGAAATTGAACACATCATTCCGAAAAGCCGTTATTTTGATGATAGTTTCAGCAATAAAGTGATTTGCGAATCTGCAGTAAATAAGCTGAAAGACAATTATATTGGACTTGGTTTTATTAAACAATTCCACGGACAAATTGTGGAATGTGGTTTTGGAAAAAATGTAAAGATTTTTGAAGTAGAAGAATACGAAGATTTTGTTAAAAAACATTACGACAAAAATCGTGGCAAAAAAGCAAAACTTTTAATGGAAGAAATTCCAGAAAAATTCATTGAAAGACAGTTGAATGATACTCGTTATATCAGTAAATTCATTTCGGGAGTGCTTTCCAATATTGTTAGAGGTGAAAATAACGATGATGGCGTAAATTCTATTAATATTGTTCCTGGAAATGGAAAAATCACCACACAATTAAAACAAGATTGGGGATTAAACGATGTTTGGAATGAATTAATTCTGCCACGTTTTGAACGAATGAACCAGCTAACCAATTCAACTGATTTTACTGCTTGGAATGAAAACCATCAGAAATTTTTGCCAACCGTTCCGATTGAACTTTCCAAAGGATTTTCAAAGAAAAGGATCGACCATCGCCATCACGCAATGGATGCTTTGGTAATTGCTTGTGCGACGAAAGAGCATATTAATTTTATGAATAATGAGCATGCATTAAGGAAAGGAAAAACTAAAGATGAGAAGCAAAATATTCGCTATGATCTACGAAAAAATCTTTGTTATAAAAAATATAATGGAGAGTCAAAAGAAAACTATAAATGGATATTTAGTAAACCTTGGGATGATTTCACAATAGATGCAAAACAGCAATTAGATACCATTATTGTAAGTTTCAAACAAAATCTTCGTGTTATTAATAAAGCTACGAACTATTATGAAAAATATGTTGAAAAAGACGGCTTAAAAACAAAAGAAAGAGTAGAGCAGACAGGAACGAACTGGGCAATACGAAAACCGATGCACGAAGAAACGGTTTCTGGAAAAATAGATTTACCTTGGTTAGAAATTAGCAATGGAGAATTTATAACTGCAACAAGAAAGAATTTAGATACAAGTTTTACAATTGAAAAAATTAACAAAATTACTGATACAGGAATTCAAAAAATACTTAAAAACTATCTTCACACAAAAGATAATAATCCCGAATTGGCTTTTTCCCCAGAAGGTGTTGAAGACTTGAACAAGAATATTGAAAATTATAATGATGGAAAATTACATCAAGCAATTTTCAAGGTTCGTTTATATGAAAAAGGAAAAGGAAGGTTTGCTTTAGGACAAACAGGGAACAAAATTAGTAAATACGTTCAAGGTTCTCCCAACTTATTTTTTGCTATATATAAAGATGAGAACGGGAAAAAAAGTTTTGAGAGTATTCGTTTAGATATAGTTATTGAAAGATTAAAACAAAATTTGAATCCAGTTCCTGAACTAAATAATAATGGACTTTCTATTTTTCAAACTTTATCACCATTAGATTTGGTTTATATTCCTGCAGAAGATGAAATAGAATTGCCACATTTTATTGACTTTAGTAAATTAAATAAAACTCAACTAGAAAGAATTTATAATGTCAATGACTTTTCAGGATATACCATCTACTTTAGTCAAAATTCATTCGCTAAAAATATATATCCTAAAGAAATGGATATGACTTGGAACGAAAAAAAACAAAAGCCTTCAGGTTCATTTGATTCTAAAACAGCATCTTATAATAAAAAATCAATAAAGGAAAGTTTTATCAAATTGAAAGTTGATAGACTTGGAAACATTTCAAAAGCCTAAAAAATGAACCGTTCAGACTTCATAAAATCATTAGGATTAGGAATGGGAGGTATCATACTTCCCACAACCTCCTATTTCACTACACAATTGGTTAAAATATACGATAATTATGTTCGTGGCATTCAGTTCTATGATTTTAAGAAAATTGCAGAATTACTAAAGCAAGGAGATGAGATTGTCCTAAAAAGAGATTCAGAAAATATTCACGATGCTTTTGCTACAGAAATACGTTTCAAAGAATATAAATTAGGTTACATCGCAGCTTATGAAAATATTGTTTTAGCCAATATGCTGAATCAAAATATTAGTTTGATTGGCAAAATCAGTAAAATTGATTTGAATTCTTATGATAATAAAGTTGCAATTGAAATATATGCAGAATTGGTAATTCCATCAGAGAAGCTAATTACAATGATGAGTTCTGAAAATAGATCTGATGATGCGATAGATTTATACCGTAATAATTATTAAAGTTTAATTATGATCACCCGCTCCATCTACATCGGCAATTCTGCTTATCTCAAACTCAAAGACGAACAAATGTACATTCTTTGTCCAGAAACTAGGGAAATAAAAGGTAAAGTTCCGGTGGAAGATTTGGGGCTTTTGATGTTGGATCACTTTCAAATCACTATTTCCCACCAGCTTATTCAGAAAATGATGGGAAATAATGTGGTAATCATCAGTTGCGATGCACACCATTTGCCGCATGGTATTATGTTGCCGTTGTACGGACATTCCCAGCATTCAGACAGAGTCAAAGATCAACTGGAAGCAAGTGAACCGCTAAAAAAACAACTCTGGAAGCAAACCATAGAATGCAAAATTGAAAACCAAAAGGAAGTTTTAATCCGTTTAGGAAATTATTATGAGCCAATGGTTAACTATCAGAATAATGTAAAAACTGGAGATATTACCAATATGGAAGGTATCGCAGCGCAACATTACTGGAAATACCTCATCAGTTTAGATTTTTTGCGTCAAAGGTTTGGGGAGTCACCAAACCCGTTTTTTAATTTTGGATATGCGGTTTTGCGCAGTATTGTAGCACGGGCGATTGTAGAAACGGGTTTGCTTCCGGTTTTAGGGATTTTTCATAAAAACAAATACAATCCGTATTGTTTAGCAGATGACTTGATGGAGCCTTACCGTCCTTTTGTAGATCTGTTGGTAATGGATTGGCTGACTAAAAACCCCGATTCAGAGGAATTGACTAAAGGATTTAAAGCACATCTCTTGCAAATTGCAACCAAAGATGTGTTGATCGATGGCAAGAGAAGACCATTAATGGTGGCGGTGAAAACAACCGCTACCTCGCTTTACAAGTGTTATACAGGAGAAAAACGTTTGATTGATTATCCGGAATTAATATGAATGCCGAGAGGTTTAATGCCTACCGAATTATGTGGGTTTTAGTATTGTACGATTTACCAACCGAGACCAAAGCCAATATGAAAGATGCGAACCGCTTTCGTAAAGGTTTGTTGGATGACGGTTTTGCGCTCTTCCAGTTTTCGATGTACATGAGACATTGTCCGAGCCGTGAAAATGCTGAAGTACACATTAAGCGGGTGAAATTTATGCTTCCGAAAGCAGGTAAAGTTGCCATTATGTGTATTACCGATAAGCAGTTTGGTGATATTGAAATCTTTTTTGCCAGAAATAAAGAAGAGCCACCACCGACTTACCAACAGCTCGAATTATTCTAAATTCCATATCCTAAAAACAACAATAATCTACTGAGAATCAGCAGATTATTGTTTGAGGTTGTTCCTCGTCACGAAGATAATAATTTTTGAAAGCAATTCACAACTCTGACATGATATTGATATTAAAAATTAAAGTTGTTCCTCGTCACGAAGATAATAATTTTTGAAAGCAATTCACAACTGATCATTATCGCAGGAATATGTACTGCTAGTTGTTCCTCGTCACGAAGATAATAATTTTTGAAAGCAATTCACAACTGACGGCCATCGCATCAGGTTTGTAACTTAGTTGTTCCTCGTCACGAAGATAATAATTTTTGAAAGCAATTCACAACTACATTGGTTACGGCTTCTGAAATGCCGTCGTTGTTCCTCGTCACGAAGATAATAATTTTTGAAAGCAATTCACAACCGGAATCAATGATACTCCGTCATCATTGGCGTTGTTCCTCGTCACGAAGATAATAATTTTTGAAAGCAATTCACAACTTTTCCTACAACAGTCATTTTCATTTTGGGGTTGTTCCTCGTCACGAAGATAATAATTTTTGAAAGCAATTCACAACTAGTCGAAACCAAAACAAAGCCAGCGTCTTGTTGTTCCTCGTCACGAAGATAATAATTTTTGAAAGCAATTCACAACGCGGGCGTCGGTCATCATCATACCAAATTTGTTGTTCCTCGTCACGAAGATAATAATTTTTGAAAGCAATTCACAACAAGAGTTCACATCACCAGCTGTTAAATTAGGTTGTTCCTCGTCACGAAGATAATAATTTTTGAAAGCAATTCACAACGGGTGGTGAAAAGATTACCAAGAAAATTAGGTTGTTCCTCGTCACGAAGATAATAATTTTTGAAAGCAATTCACAACCATTTTTTACGACATTAAATTTCTGAAACGGTTGTTCCTCGTCACGAAGATAATAATTTTTGAAAGCAATTCACAACGTATTAAGTCTGTGGATGTCTCCTAAAGACGTTGTTCCTCGTCACGAAGATAATAATTTTTGAAAGCAATTCACAACAAAGAAGATTACGAACTCGAAGATTGTGAAGTTGTTCCTCGTCACGAAGATAATAATTTTTGAAAGCAATTCACAACGGGTGGTTCGGTTGTATGCGTTCTCGATAAGTTGTTCCTCGTCACGAAGATAATAATTTTTGAAAGCAATTCACAACATCAATTACTGCATCATCTTTTTATGAATCGTTGTTCCTCGTCACGAAGATAATAAT
>NZ_JBAVFG010000127.1:0-15264 GCF_049588135.1 Kaistella sp.
CATCTTGTGAAGTTTTTATTTCAAAAGAAGATTCCAAGTCGGAGTAAATATTCTGAATTCCTAAAGTATCAAAAATAAGTTTAAGCGTTCTGTTTATTTTTGAGCCTGCAAAAGAGTAAAATGTAAGATTTTCATTTGTTAAAAGTAAGGGTCTATTATTCGTAATATCTGTAAAATTAAAAACTGAAAATTCTTTTTGCATTTCTGTTATTGCATCTTGACTAGGTTCATCAAGAAAATCATACGCTCTTTTTGAGACTAAAACTTCCAGCATTTTTATTCTTATCTTGTCTGCGACATTTGCCCCATTACCTTCAAAAATAGGTCTCTTACCATCTTTTGCCGGAATAACTTCTATTTTTTTTGATTTTAAATCGACATTTGTAATTTTCCAAATTCTTGCAGACAAATAAATATTTTCATCTTCCCGAATCTGAAGTGTTAATGGGATTTCTCCGACTTTATTTCCTTTATGTGATACTTTAAATAAATTTTCGGTTTGGAAAACACTATAAAATTCTTTGTTATTGACAATTTTCTCACCTTCAATTCCTAAAATCAGCTCTATACCGAGTTTTTCTATAAGGTCTTTTCCAACTAAGAAATCAATTATTTCTTCTATTTCTGATGCATCAATATTCTTAAAAGCAGCATTTTCTAATAATTCTGCAATTAATTGCTTTTTTGAAATTCCTGATGTTCCTTTTACGACAGACAATATTTGATGAACCAAAATATCATAAGATTTTTTATTCAAAGAAATTGGCTCGATGTACTTTTCTTCATATAATAACCAACAAGCTACAGACTGTAACAAAGTCCATCGATTGGTGGCATATAAGAATAAATTACTCGCTTTATCATCTCTTCTCCCACTTCTTCCAACTCTTTGTATTAAAGAAGCAATACTATGGGTTGCATCAATCTGAACAACCTGATCTACACTTCCTATGTCTATTCCCAATTCTAATGTAGATGTACAAGCAATACTAAAATTTTGGTAAGTGTTATTCTTTGCAAAAAATTCTACATATTCCCGAACTTCCTTATCTACAGAAGAATGATGAGAAAAATAGTTTTGATGTCCTCCAACTTTATCCGAAATCTTTCTTAGTTTTACGGCAACTTCTTCAACCCTTCCTCTTGCGTTGGGGAAAATCAATGATTTATTATTTCTTGTCTGAATATATAAATCCTTTAATAAATTAAGAGGTAGTTCAGCTCCGCTACCTTCGAAATATCTAAAGACAGCATTAATGGGTTTAGGAGTAGTATCTCT
This sequence comes from Kaistella sp., assembly GCF_049588135.1. GTDB lineage: Bacteria > Bacteroidota > Bacteroidia > Flavobacteriales > Weeksellaceae > Kaistella. Next base: position 1,280 of record NZ_JBAVFG010000127.1, read on the forward strand.
TATAATTTTTGTGTTTTCAATATCTCCGATGAAGTTCTTTAGCTCAATATATTGATTTGAATCACTTACGGTTGCAGAAAGAGCAACAGTTTTGAAATTTGACTTGTTTATTTTTTGTAATCTCGATAAAATGGATTGTAACTGAATCCCTCGATCTGAACCTAAAAAAGAATGAATTTCATCAATAACCACATAGTCTAATGTTGAAAATAGATGTTTCAAATTATAAGGTTTATTCACAAACATTGCTTCCAAGGATTCCGGAGTAATTAAAACAATTCCGTTTGGCTTTCTTAGTAACCTGTCTTTTTGGCTTTTGCTTGCTTCACCGTGCCATTTGGTTACACTAATATCCAAATATTCACATAATTCTTCCACACGTCGAAATTGATCGTTAATTAGAGCAATCAAAGGAGAAATATAAAGAACTTTGACACCATCCTCACTAAAATTTGTCCTTGATAAGATAGGTAAAAATGCAGCTTCAGTTTTTCCAGAAGCCGTCCTTGATATTAGAACATAATTATTTTCAGTTGATAAGATGCGAGGAATTGCTGCCTCTTGAATTGGACGAAGAGAAGCCCAACCCTTATCTCTAATATATTTTCTAATAGGTTCCGAAAGCAAATCAAAGGAGGTCATAATTCTTCAATGCTATCCAGGACATTTAAATCATTCGGTCTTTCGTCTTCAATTTCAATCTCCCCAAAAAGTTTTGTTTTATCAACTTCTGGATTTTGGCGGATGATATTTAAAATGTTAAGAAAGTCACGAATAACCTCTCTCGGAGTCAAAAACTCTGAAGCTCCTGGTTTATTGAAAATCTCTTCCATGAAGGCTGAGATTTCTTCATCAGAAATTTTAATATCAGTTTTATAATTAAGATCAAAGATCAACTTCAATTTCTTCAATAAAACAAATATTTCATTATGGTCTAAAGGAGTGAGTTTAATTACTGGCTGCGCAAAATCCCGAATTTCGAGTGATTCAAATTTATTCGTTTGTAGTCTTGACTTCAATGCCTGATAACTGAAAAGACCTCTTCTTTCATTTTCCAGGAATTCTTTTGTCCCAGCAAAGTTGATCAGCAAATTTGATATTTTGCCTTGAAAACAATCATTGTATATAGATAAAATCTTTTCGTAGTTTTTTTCTCTTGCAACAGAAGTTGTGATTTTATAAAGATTAATAGCTTCATCAAGATTGATCATAAAACCACTGTATCCCATACTTACAAATAGCTTACAGAAATTTTTAAGCATATCATAAAAATTCTGGTCATTGATGATTTCTCTGACACCGAGATCCTGTCTTGCTTCTGTTTTAGTTTTGTATTCACCTTTGAGCCATTTCAAGGCATTTCTTCGTAAATATTCGTCATTTTTTATATATCCTTCATAATATTTTACGATAACTGACCCAAAATCAAAGCCGCCAACCTCTGTGATTTCGTTGATGGTTTTCATTATGGCATTTTGAATGAGAGCCAAATTTTCTTCTTTGCGGATGTCAATCAAAGAAATATGATGTTCTTCAGCAGTTTTAGTGATAACCTGTTCGATCCATTTTTCCAACAGTGTCTGTAAAGCACCACCTTCAGGTTTGGTCTGAATTGCAATATTGTCCATAATAGCAGAGTACAATAAAACGCTTTTCCCATCATTTGCATACAGACGATTGTCTGGCGTAAAATCAGCATTGGCCACAACGAATTTCTGTCTTAAGGCAACAGTATTTAGTAGGTGAAGCATAAATGATTTACCACTTCCGAAATCTCCGATCCAGAATTTCGCTAAGCTGTGTCCGTTTTTCACATCATTCAAGGAGCTTATAAAAGCTTCAATCTCTTCCGATCTCCCAACCGTGATGTGCTGTACTCCGATTTTAGGGACAACACCACCTATCAGGGAGTTGATAATAGAGGTGGCTTCTTTTGGTTTGATATTGTCAATCATTGTTTAATAGTTTTTTATAGTAATCAGTATTAATAGTAAAGTAATCATCGTCCTCTTCGATCAAAACATCGTCTAAAACATCAAAACAAACTTCATTAATCGCGTCAACAGTAGAGCTCATTAATAAATTTTGATCTTTCAAGTATTCCTCAAGATCGCTTTGAGATATATTGAAACTGTTTTTTTCAAAAACGCCAAGTACCCCTTTTTGTACTTCGGTTAAGCTGATTTCGTTCAGGTATTTAGAATGGAGAGGCTCATGATTCTTAGGAATGATATTGATATGGACCTCGTCCTTATTTGCAATTTCTTCAGATGTAATGAGAATATTATCATCTTCATATTCATCCTGAAGATATTCGTTTAAAAGATCCACGGTACCTGAATGCTGTTTTTTTACCTCCTCAATGGTATCTTTATCTATGAAAATCTTCTTTCTCTTTGGTAGATAAATGGAGTTGATTTTTTCCAGCGTTGCTTCAATATCTTTATTAGTGATGAAATTACTTAGAATCTGCTCAAAATCATTTAATTGCTCATTGGTCTTGAAAAGACTTTTCTGAATGGTCTTGTTCATTTGTTTATTGTCAAACTTTGCAGAATTCAGATCTTTATCGATATAATAAATGTACAGTCTTAGAGAGGTAACTTTATTGGTCTTTGCCATGAATTTTGAAGCTTCATAAAAGATATTCTCTACCGACGGATTTTTAATGTTTTCATCAGCAAGTTGGATTATTTGCTGTTCCAGATCTTTAGCATTGGAATATTTTTCAACTATCTTATCATATTTTGATTTCCAGCGTGTAGTGTTGCTTTCGTTTAAACGTTTCTCGGTTTGCAAATCAGGAAAAGTAATGTGTTTTTGATCTTCTGGAAAAAATACATCTAATTTCGAAATAACTTTTTCAAAATAAATATTATAAACCTCAGCACTACTGTAGTTAAATTCCGCCGTCAATTTTCGTTTGTTAGAATAGGATTCTCTAACATTGTTTTCGCTTAATTTTAAGATATGGGCGTAGATTTGTCCCTGAACGTTTTCGGAACTGTATTTGTAGTTTTGACTGCCTTTCCTGTAACGATAATGTTTTCTGACGATTAGATCTGTCAGTTCATCTATTAGGTTATCAAATGAATTATCAACTGACACAAAGTTTTGATGAAGATGGTCAGTTGCCCTTAAAAACTGTTTAAGCACTTCCTGTTTACAAAATTCTATTTCTGTAAAAACATTGTTTTGAAACCATATTTTATTAAGTGTATTTTCTTGGTCAGCGGACAGGTTAAGTGTTTTCTTATATCTTTTCCCTAACTTCCAGTAATCGTAATCGTAAACATTGTTTTTTTCTCTGTATTCATCTGCCTGATCATTCATATTGTAATCCTCAAGTCTTTGAATTAGAAATGATATGCAATAAGATTTTGTTACAGGATAATTGTTGCCAAGATCTTCTAACTGTTTTTCTATTTTTTGGAAATTCTTATGAACTGCAAATTCGTTTAGCAGATCAAACATTAGAATGAAAGAATAGTTGGAATTACCATTTAAAAAAAGAAAATTTCCTTTTAAGAATTCTGCCTTGAATAGGTCATAAAATTTACGTTGTTTTGCATTCGCTGTATGTATATCAGCATAGGAATACACATAGCGATGTGGCCAATAAGTGGCTGATATATTCACCGATGTATTCTCTGAAGTTATTTTAACGTTTCCCAATAAGGAGGTTACGATATCTGACACATCAATTATAGAATCGTCTGTTACATTTATTTCTTTATCCATATTGACTTTGGGAATAGTTACGGAACCACTATAGCGTGTTGTGATTTGTGCATTTTTTTGATTTCCCTCCACAGTTTTATTGTAAACCTTAGGGGTAGGTGCTGGCTTAGAAGTGTTTTTAAATACAACTTTCTTACGGTCTTTAACGAGTGCAAAAAATAAAATGATGAAGATTAAGATTATAAAAATGGTCATAACTTAATTTTCTATAGCGTCAAACACATCATATTCATGAACTAAGAGGATAGTATGGCCTAATTTTCTCAGATCCAAAGCTTTCTCAACCTTTCTGCCATAGCAGGCATAACTCCAGCAAGCATTGTTGGTATCACCAATCACAAGGTAATCCGCTTTTTTAGATATGCTGTTCACTGGAATACCACCTTTGCTTTTGATTGCAGTTTGCAGTTCATTTCGGGTGCCTCGGCTTAAAATGCCAGTTATACAGAAAGTCTTGTTTTCAAATACTATTTCTGGATCGACCGCACAAATTCCTGAGATACTGACATCTGCTGTCAATTGGTCAATCGATTCTTTTATACGATCATTTTTGAGCTCTACGAATTGTTTTATAAAAGCCATCAATACCAATCTTTCTTCTTCATCGATCTTCTTGTCAGAGACTATAGACAAAACTAGACTTCTTATTTCGTCATAAGGATAATAGGAATTAAGATGTTCGTTATCAGATAGCCATCTATGAAGATTCAATATCTCCTCATCGTTGAGGTTACCGTCTGCAAGTAAACCATGAAATATCCCCTGTAATTGTTGTAGATCTGATGTGATGCCATTGTAATAGATACTGTCATGTTCGTATTTTTGACAGAGCCAATAAAGATCTTCAATGGCTTCTTTTGGAGGAATTTCATTGGAGGCAGTGTTTTCTATAAGGAGCATAAACTCTTGAAAAGGATTTCTGTTGATGAGTGAATTATTTTCTTTTGCCCACATCTGTAATTCTTTCATTTCATAAGAATCAATTTTTTCATCTGCAAGAAATCCCAGTAAAATTCCTTTTAATGAATTAATTGCTTTATCTGCTCTTGCTTTTGCAGTTACTATTTTTAGAGTTGTGTTTTCAAAGTTGGTCATAGTTTTTATTTAAATTACTAGTTAGTAGTTTATTTGATTTTAAAATGAAGAATTTAAGTAATTACATTAAAATATTTTAACTGCTTAAATTAAAATGCAATCTACATAAAATGTCATAAATGTTTTTACGGTTTTCCGTAAAACACAAAAAAAGAGTGTTTTCACCCTTTTATAAAAACTAGAAACCTCAATTCTCATAAGGATTTGCTATATATATATTATATGCGTCCATTTCTTGTCTTTCCGCCGAAACGAAAGTTTAGTTATTTGCTAACGATTTTTTTTCACTATTTCGATTCTTAGTTTTTGCGTTTTCAAATAGTTATTAGATGAAAAATTTAATAATCCCTTTTTGTTCCAATTAAATGCATTCTCTATATCATCTTTCACTAAATAAGCTTCCGCTATCCAAAAGAATACATTGGCATTATCGATTTCGTGCCTATCACTCACGTCAGTAGCTGTAAGCATTAAAGTTAATCCTTCATCTATCTTTCCAAAATAACGAAAAAGCGACGAACCCTTGCTAAATAGTGTTTCAGCTAAATTTGGATTAATCTGTAATGCTTTATTATAACAAATCATCTCAGATTGGTGGTTACCCAGATTCATATAAGCATTACCTAGATTATTCCAAATTTCAGGCTTATTGGGATTCAGTTCTAGTGCTTTATTAAAATACTCAATCGAAATCGCATATTCTTTTATTATGCTTAGGGCGGAACCATAATTATAAAAAACTTCAGAAGAAACTACACCAGTCATTATGATATTTTTGTATATTTCTATTGCATCATTAATTTTGGAGTTGTCATTATTTAAAGAACCTTGTTCAGTTAATATAGAAGCTTTTGTAAGGTTAAAACCCTTGGTATTATTTACCTCTATTGCTTTATTGATAAAAACCAAGGCTTTTTGATAATTGAATAAATTATATTCCGAAATTGCAATTGCTTCTAATATTGAAGTATCGTCAGGTTTCTTTTTTGTAATTTCATAAAATTCAGATAAAGCTTGTACAAATTTATTCTCATAAAAAAAATTCCACCCGTTTTCGCTTTGATCATCAATCTTAGGAAGCTCGTAAAGTAAATGCCTTTTACTGAAAATTAATTTTACATGTTCAGAAATTACCGTCCAATTCAATTTGCTTAATTTATTTTCTCTTGGAATGGAAACTGTATAATTATCATTACTTTGGGTTAAATCAACAGTATTATCTTCAAACCATTTCCAATATGCTTCATTTTCATCAACAATATATACAATAATTATCGTTGGCTCAAGCCTATTCAGCCAGCGATTAATATTTGTTCTTTTTAAAATTATTTTTATACTATCCTGATTTTGCTCGGTTTCTTTTCCTTTTAACTGTATTGAAAAGTTGTTTCCTGTTACTTGTCTTTCAGAAGTTATTTCACAATTATAATCAGTTCCGTAGTCAATTTGGAAAGGATTTGTTATCCAACTTACGGGTATATGGTTTTTTAGAAATCTATCAGATAAAGTTTCAATTTCGTGATTTCTATGTCTATTTGGGTAATTTTCCAAGGTATTTATTAGGATAATGGTTCTCGAATGTTAGCTAACTTGTTTTCTATTTTACCACTCATAGATTTAAAAGGAATTTTTTTGCAGATAAACGGTTGAGTATCTCTGAACACGGGATAAAACTACGAAAACTTTCTACTTGCAAGAAATTTATATAACCACAAAATCCTCGGTTAAAATTTCAATGCAACTTCTAGAAATAATGTATTTGTAAAGCTCTGAAGTCGTGAGACTTCCGATAGCGGGAAAGTCTTACCGAATATGTTTAGTTGTAGTTAGTTATAATGAATAATTTGACTTTATAAAATTAATAAAATCTGTATATTCTTCTGATCTTGTAGTCATATTTCCGAACATTTCAGTGTTTATTTCTCGTATAAGATTATTTTTTAGTAAAACATCGGAAATGTGTTTTTTAATTCTTTCATCAATTAATTTTTTATCGCTAAAAATAGAAGATTCTCCGTCGTTTAAAAACCTAAATAATTTTTTTGGAAAATTTTCTTTCATTGAAATATCTTGACGAATTTCTGATGTATTGAATATTTCAATTAAAATATTTAGAAAATTGAAATACTTTTCTTCGCCATATTCTTCAATCATTTCTTTGTTTAAATCATCTGTATTTTTAGCAAAATACTTGAAGCTGGATAATAAAGAATTGTATTTGCTTTTTATTTCATTTGTTTCACCCACATTATCATTTAATTTTTTTTGAATTAGTAGGTTTTCTGACCTCAATAATTCTAATTCCTCTTGTGAAATTATATTTTTGCTCTTCTCAAAATCAAGTTGTTTAGAAAAATCTTCTTTTTCTTTTATTCCCGTTAAAATGTCCTGAATATTTTTCTTATGATTAGCTGTTTCAGTCTGCAACTCTTGATTCCATCCGATTCTTTTTCTTTCGAAATTTTTCTGAATTTTTATTATATAAAATTGAATAATTGGAAAAAATACCGAATAGACAACTGCCAACATTAATGGAATTAAATATCTATTATGAGAGTGAAAATTATTTTTTATATAGTTAATCTTCTCTAGGATTGATTTGTTGTCATATATTAAATACAATATAAAATCCCAATTGTAAAAACATAGTATAATAATATAGTACTGGAAAACAGGCAACCGTAACCTCTCGTTTAGGTTTGATGCGAAATCAGTGAAAAAATTTTTTAAGGTATTATTGTTTAGGAAGTTTTCTTTACTTTCATTCATTTGGAGTATTTTTTTTTCAATTCGGACTAACATGTAAATTAATCTGCTGATTATTAGTTTATTAAAAATTTTCCATTGAAAGGAAAACTCAATTTTAATGGTAGGGAGATTTCTCCTAGCAGTTTGGTATTTCTGCAGACGGGATAAAAATACAAAAACTTTCTACTTGCAAGAAACTTAATTAATAGCAAAAATATTCGATGAAAACTTCAAACTCGCATGTAGAAGTACCCGGAAGGTTTCGCTTAATACCTTTTCATTTCTTGCCCGCTGGGCATAGCTAGCTTAGTTATTAGCGGTCCGTCATTGTGTGTCAACCACACATTAGCCAACTTGTGATTCCGCGTATTGTCCTTTTATGCTCGCACGAAAGAAGTTGCCACGTGAAGACGCAGATTTCATTTCGTAATAAACACTTTCTGGAACGTCAAAATACTGCCATACGGCACCACTTTTAAATTCAATTTCTAAAGTTGATATAATTGGGTCAAAACCAAAGCTGGTTATCATACTTGATTCTACATATTCTCTGTCCATAATTAAAATTTTTGTTGTCTTATTTTTGTTACTACTGTTTTGTAATTGTCGTCATTGGGTGGATGTTGTTTTGTCCAACCTTCAACTAATTTAGGGTCGTCACTTGTTGGTCTTGGATTATTTAATTTGATTCTTACTCTCGAAGGAATTTTAATTGCTTCGCCAACTATAATTGCTTCTCCTGTTCGTAAAGAAGGAAGTAAATCGATTAGGCTATTTAAGTTGTCAGGTGCAGAAGATTTTACAATTGACTGGTCGCCTGAATTGGTCAGTCTTAAGGCAATAAAAGTTCCAACTTGAGCCAAAATTGTTTCTGAAATTTCTGATGGTCTTTGTGATATTACCAATGCACCTAAACCAAATTTTCTACCTTCTTTAAAAACTTGTTCAACTGCTAGTTTTGAATAACTGTTGTTGTCATTTTTGTTTAGGTAAGTATGTGCTTCTTCGTAGGCAAGTAAAAGAGGTCTTTGTTTACCTGTGTAAGTCTCGTTTCTACCCCAAAACATACTGTCATAAATAAATCGTGTAATTAAACCAACTGTAATATCTAATACTTCAAAAGGAACTCCGCTTAAATCTAATATAGCAAGTTTGCTTTCGCTTCCTATCCATTCATTCAATAAATCATTCAAATCTTTTGTTCCAGCATCACCTTTAAAATTGCCTGGGTTAAAAAGAAAATCAAATCTGCTGTCTTTCAATCTTGATAGCATTTTCTTTTCGTAAGAATAGAAATCATTATGTTGTGATTTAAATGGAGCTTGATTGCCCATTGCATAGGGTTCAAATTTTGCTCCTTCAAGATTTTCAAAATTTCCTTTGTCTGTTTCTTTTGCAGTTGTTTTGTTTTGGTCGCCTTTTTGGGCAGATGAAAAACTTGCACTTAACCACCAATTCATTTCATGCCAAAGTTCTCTAGCACTAAAAGGAATAGGAGAATCAGCAGTTACAAAATTTGGATTAACAGTGCCTGATTTTAAAGTGCAATTATTTTTTTTATAAGCTGTTACTAATTCTCTAAAGGCTCTATAATCAGGCTTATTGTCATCGCTCGGTTTTGCTCCAACTAAAAAATACGCTAATTCGTCAAAATTCATTAACCAAAAAGGTATAAATAATGGATTAGCAGCATTATTTATTTTAAATACTTTGGCATCAGGAAATGCAGAGGCGTATTCTCCATGTGGGTCAACTAATACAACTCTTGAACCTTCGTAATCATCAAGAATTGCTTTGAGGATACTAACAGTCGTATTTGATTTTCCGCTTCCTGTTGAGCCCAATATTGCACAATGACGTAAAATTAATTTATGGATATCTGTGTAAACTGAAAGATTTTCAGAGGACGAATGTTTCCCTATTTCAACCGAACCAGCATCTTTCTTTCCGTAAATATCAAAAAGATCTTTTTCTATTACTAAATGTACTTCATCGTTAATTGTTGGATATGTTCCAACACCTTTTTCAAAATCATCTTCTCCGATTTTTTCTCCAACAAGTTGAACCGTTAGAAACCTTGAACCAAAATTGTATTTAAGTTGAAACTCCTCTGACTTGTTTGGTGTATTACTAACAGACGAAACAATGCCATAAATACAAATGTTTCCAATGGGCATTTTTACAAAAGTTCCAATTTGTCCGATTTTATATAATCTGCCATTAATGATAGGTGCAGCCGAAGGAATGTCGGTAGAAACTTCAACTTCTACGGTACTTGAATCAACACGGATTATTTTTCCTAAGTATGTAATTTCACTTGTCATTTTGCAATTGTTTCTATTGCTTCTTTTTTGCCTGAATTGGTAATTAAAAAGTTAGCAAGTGAATTAAAGTCGCCTAATATAAATTTTTTTTCAGTTTCGTTCCAGTAATGGTCAAACTTCTCTGTTGGTGATTTGAATTCTGCTTTTGAAAATTCCCATTCGCCTAAATTCCCATTGATGATTGCTTTGGTCGGTCCAAAAACATTTAGATTCATGTAAGAAGAAGTATGTTTGTGAAGGTTTTCAACTTCTGTGTCTTGGAAAAAGAAAACTAATGCAGTAAGTCTATTGTTTTGTCGTAAACAATTAAAAATAATCTCGTTTATATGTTGGTCAGAAAAAGAATAACCAGTAAAAATAAACAGTAGTTCTCCACTTAACAAATAGTTTTTTAGTCTGTCAAAATAAGCAATGAAAGGTTGTTTTTTTGATGAATCGTATTTTTCTTTTGACGGATAAATTACTAACTCGTTTTCTTCATCTTTTATGTTGTCTATTTTGCCAATTCTTATAATTTTTTGAGATTTTGTTTTTGCGTCTTCTTTCCAAAACCAACTTAATGAGCCGTGAATTTTCCAAAGCCTAATCCAGTTTTGTGTTAAATCGTTTTTGGTTACAAATTGGTCAATGCTTTCTTGCCAAAAAAATGGCTCATATGAGCCAACAAAACCGTCAAAATATGGGATTTGACTTGCTTCCAAAGATTTCTCAATTATTAAATCATAGTTTGTAGTAAAAACTTCTTTAGAGAAATCTCTGTTTAATAAACTTAGCCATGCGAAAAATTTCTTTGTATTATCAATATCTGCAACTGCTTCCTTCTCTGCTATGATGTCATAAATTATTGTGCAAATTTCTTTATCTAAAAGTTTGGCATTTATTCCACTTACACCTTCATATTCTTTTGCAGTTTCGCCAGTGAGCTCTCTAATTCTACGAATTTGATTTAAAATATCTTCAATATTTACTTTTTTTGTAGTTATGATTGTTTCTAAATCAGTTTTCACACATTTAAAATTAACTAAAAAGTCGTCTGTTAATTTACTTTCAATTTCTGTTGTTAATTGTTCAATATTTGGTATTCCTAATGCACAAGATGTTCCTGCACCAAAAAAGAATCCAATATTTTTTGAATAGGAGAGATGTGTTTTAAGTTCTCATATTTCTCTAACCAAGTTTATTTTGTCCATATGGTCAATTGTCTATTTACTGTTTGTGTCAGAAGGTTGGTCGTATAGTATGATCGTTAACGGTTAAGTATTTCCGCATACGGGATAAAAATACGAAAACTTTCTACTTGCTAAAAATTATATTAACCATTATTGAGAATAGCTATTATTTTTTTTCAAATATATGCTCATTAAATATTATATCCTTACGGTTTCCCGTAAAACTCAAAAAAAAGGGTCTTTTCCACCCTTTTATAAAAATTAGAAACCCCAACCTCAGAGTTTATGAAAAAAATCTAAGGTCAGGAGACTTCGGAGAGCGAGTGAAATTTATTACGAGCTAATTTTTTTTAATAAATCAATAAATTGTAATAAATCATCTTTGACTCCAGAAAAGACTAAGGTATTGTATTTTCTATCAAGCCCTAATTCACAAATTTCGTGTTTTCGTTTTTTATCAGTAAAAAAAATATCAGTTGAAAAAAGGTAACTTGAGATTCTCATGACGTCAATATGATCTCCCGAATTTTCCTGTTTATTTTTTATAGCTATGTACGCACCAAGTGAAAATTTTATATTGAGTGTAGGAATTCTATTGAAACCATTTGTAGCTATTTCCTTGAGTAAAGATTGGAACTCCTTTTCCTTGAATTGATGTTTGTAGGTGAGCTGATATAGAAGCTGATCGATCCAATTAGGAACTTTATGCTCTCCGAAATTATCTGGTCTTATTCTAATTGATTTTGACGTTACATATTCCGTAAGTCGATCCTTAAATTTAGACACTTCAAAAGCTTTTATTGCGTTCATCATTTCAGCTTCTACATTTGTACTGATTTTATTATTAATAATTTTTCGTAAATCATTTTGTGGCAAAAGAGTTTGCGTCATCCCGTTGTTAAATTTATTATAATCTGAATTAACCTTTGAATGCAAATCTACCATATTCTTCAGACTTGATTTTGCTAAAAAGGTATTGATTGTCTTTTTATTATTTCGAATTAGGGAAGATATTAGTTGAGCCGTTAAGAATGGTTCAGATTTAAGAATGTAATTATCAGAAATTTTTCTAAAATAGATATCGTGCTCTTTTGCGTCAATAAAATTCTTTCCGACGGTTTCTAAAATATGTTCAACCGAGAGAGGACAATAAATCTTATCGACAGAAAAATTTAATTCTAGCAAATCTTTTATTTCGATCCAGAGTGGGTTTTTTCCTTCAAGAATATCACTAATCACAAACTGGTCGAGGTATATGCAAAGCTTATTTTGAGGGTCTATTTTTTTCATATTAAAACAAGTCTAATCGCAATTATCAGGAAATTCTAAATAAGATATATCACATAAAAAACTTGATAAGCCTCAACACTTATCATATATTCTGAAAACTCCAAAGTCATGATGCTTTCTAGAGGGGTTTAACCATTATATGCAGTGCTTTTGTTTCTTCTTTCCATTTTTTTGAGCCTATTATTTTCGAAATAGACACGATATGTTTTCGTCTTTGTAGGATCAATGAATTGTTGTATAGCTGCATCATAATTAGGGTTTGTGGATAATCCATAATATATTCCAGTTAAAGATTCTTTGATCTTTAAATAGCAAAAATCATTTGCAAGAATTAATAATCTTTTTTCAAATTCTTTTTCCCAATAATGAGATTTTGAAAGGAACAAGCTTTCGAAATTAGATTGAATATGTTGAATTATATTTTCATCCTTGGAAAGATTTTTATTCCAATATACCCACTTGTCGTTCTTTTTAGGATTATAATTTATATTTTGAAACTTAAAAATCTCTACGTCATTATTTTCATCTAAAAATATGTCAGTATCAATTTCAAGGCAAATTCCCAAATGATTATTTGCATATTGAGCCCACATCATTTCATTTTCATATCCTTCGTATTCGTCGGAATAAACAAAGCATGTGGCTTGGATTTTTGATTTTATTTCTTCTCCGAATTTATACATGCTTTCAAAATGAGTTCGGTTTTTATCCTCATTCAAGTTTAATTCAGGATACATTGTGTCATAAGGAACATTAACTCCTCCGAAAGCCCAATTTTGATTTTCTTTTGGTCCATTCATTTTATTTAAGAAATTTGTTCTTAAAGTCATTGAAGGTAATATAAATTCGATTGCTGTTGATAATTTGGTATAATGATAAATTTTCGGCATTATGATGTTTAATAGTTTTTAAAGAACCTTACGATTTTCCATAAAACAAAAATCTCAGCTATTATAGAGGTTTAAGTTTTATCATTATTTTATCCTAACGTGTTTTTTTAGTCTGTATCAAATTCTATTTCGGACTTTCTAGAAAATAATTTTTTCTCTAATTTTTGTATTAATTCTATAAATTTTTCATCTTCCTCTTTCTTTATTTCATAGGGTGTTTGAGGTAAATTCTTACCAATTTCACCTTTAAAATCTTTAGGAATATAGAAATTTATTTCTGTTTGTCCATTAAAGTAATCATCTGTTAATATTTGCTCTATAATTGCACATTTTGATTCGAAATCAAGCTTTTCAAATTCCTGTTTGTTTATTTTATTTTTCATTAAAAAAAATGGGTTTTATAGTTGTAATTATCTAAAAACAATTGCACACAAAATTAAAAAACGATTATGTTTCTATACTATAGACATAAATTACTCTTTGCCGAGCATAATAGTGATAGTGTTTCTGCTGAAATATTAAATAATTTTCAAAAAATCGATCATTTGCTGTGAAAAATTCTTCGATAGGAGGTCATATACTTAAGTTCAATATTTTAGAGAATATAGATTTTTAATATTCGAGATTATGATCATTAATCAATAATGAAGCGCTAAACTCCTTTTCAATTTCTCGTACAATGCTCCATATTTCAAATCTAGAAATTGAGAGTCTGTTGGGAATTAATT
>NZ_JBAVFG010000128.1:0-16624 GCF_049588135.1 Kaistella sp.
CAAAATCTTCACTAATTGTGTTTCTCAAATTTAGATTCTGTGCGAAAATTAAGAGACAAGAATTTAGAATTATAAAACTTAATACTTTTTTCATTAATGCGGCATTTTGGATAAACTTGCTGGTAACTCACAAATATACGTAAGTTTACTAAAATTATAAATTTCATAATGAATTATTTTTCAGTATGTTATGTTTTTACTGTCTTTGGAATAATAAAAATACGCACCTAAAAATATCTATTTTGCGCAACTAAGAGAATGTTTAAATTTATTTTAAATACATTAGATTAGTTTCTGATTTTTGAATAAAAACTTTAACCAAAAATTTCAAAACGCTCCCCATCAAAACTGGCAAAAACCATTGTAGGATAAGAATCTTGATGAGCGATATTTCCGTTTTTGTCAATGGCAATTGCTCCGGCAAAACCGTCAATTTCTTTCAGTTCTGCAAAGGTTTTTTCTACCGCATCTTTTAATGAAAAACCGTCTGTAACGCGCGTTACAATTTTCGCTGCCGTGGCATTGCTTACAATATCTTCACCCACTCCGGTGCAACTTACAGCGCAATATTCATTAGCAAAATTTCCCGCAACGGTTGCAGAATCAGAAATTCTTCCAATCAACTCAAAGCCTTTTCCTCCCGTGGAAGTTGCTGCTGCTAATTTTCCGTTTTGATCCAGAGCCACACAACCTACGGTTCCTTTACCGCCATTTTTTAGTTTTGCTTCGTATTCTTTTCTACGTTGCGGAATTTCGGTAGAGAAATCTTCGAAACCGTTTTCTTCGGCGTATTTTTTAGCGCCGTTTCCGCCCAAAACACGATCGTCTTCTTTCATTAAAACTTGAGCCACCTCGATCGGATTTTTCACGTTTTCGATATTAATAACTCCGGAAAATTTTTGAGTTTCTCCGTTCATTAGTGAAGCACTCATTCTGATTTTTCCGTCGCTTTGAATTTGGGAACCTGTTCCCGCATTGAAAAGCGAATCATCTTCCAACAAAGAAACGGCGTAAACCACGGTTTCTTCGGCAGAATGGTTTTGGAGAAATTCAAAAGCTTTCTTTGCAATTTCTTTTAAAGAATTTTGTTTGGCAATTTTCACTTCGTGGCTTTGGTCGCTTTCAGAGAAAAATCCACCGTGGATGATAAGTTTCATTGTTTAATATTTAAAGTTCAGAGTTCCAAGTTTCGAGTTTTAAGGAAGATTATTTTTTCATAAAGACTCAAAAATTCAATCATTCAAGCAATCAATTACATCGCTACTTTCATTTTTCATTCCGAGTTTCAACATTGAACGCTGAACCCGAAACTATTGAGCTTGTGGAATTGGGTTATATTGTGAATTAACAATTGTAAGATCTTTCGCTTTTAAATCATAAAAATCATTTTGTGATAATACGTGTACGATGAGATTATCAATAGATATGGGCTGACCAAGTTGTATTTTGGTTAAATTGGTGTCTTTGATAAAACGGCCATCTACCAAAATTACCAGTCCAGATCCAATGGCAGTCATGATATCATTATCGATGAAAAGACCAGTGTCTTCACCCAATCCAATCCCTAAAGTTCTAGGGTTATTTACCACGGCTTGAAACAATCTTCCGATTCTCCCGCGCTGAACAAAGTGGGTATCTACAATCACATTTTCTATGAAGCCTAATCCTTGTGTCGTTTTAATTTCTCCTTTAAGAAGTGCCTCACTGCTAGAACCTTGATAAATCATATTTTCGGAAGCGGCCGCAGCACCAGCAGAAGTTCCGGCATAAATAAAATTTTCTTCTTGGTATTTTTGAAGAATAATATCGTGAAATCTTGTTCCTCCTAAAATTGAAGTTAATCGAAGTTGATCGCCGCCAGTAAACATCACTACATCTGCCGTACTTGCCCGTGCAGTAATTTCGTCGCTATTGGCTTGCTCACGGTTTTGGATATCTAAAATATTGACATTCTTAGCTCCTAAAAACTCGAATGCTTTTTTATATTCAGGTCCTACAATTTGAGGGATTTGTGAAGCAGTGGTAATAATTTCAATTACCGAATCTTCTTTTAAACGAGATTCATCGATGATTTTTCTTAAAATTCCACGTTCAAAAAAATTAAGATTTTTTTCGATATTCTGATCGTAATCGGTTTCGGAGAAACTGCCTTTGTTAACGGCTCCACCAATGATTACTAATTTTCCAACTGCTTTCATAGATTGCAAATTTAAAAAAATATTCCTTTTAGCTTTAATAAACGAAATCATATTAATTAACATCTTGACAGTTTAATTGAAGTTCCTCTGAAAAAAATGCTATTCATTTTGATTATTTTTTTTCTAACTAATAGGGTTTTCGATTATCTTTGATATTCAAATAAAAATTTAAAGAATATAAAAATAGAGCAATAACCTATGAAAATCGATAGAATACAAGTTTTACGCGGTCCTAATATTTGGAGTATCAGAAGAAAAAAACTCATTCAGATGCGTTTGGATTTAGAAGAAATGGAGCATTTTCCTACCAATAAAATTGATGGGTTTCGTGATAGATTACAGTTATTGATGCCTTCTCTTATTACGCACCGTTGTTCGGAAGGAGTCGAAGGTGGATTTTTCTTGAGAGTAGAAATGGGAACATGGATGGGGCATGTTATCGAACATATCGCTTTAGAAATTCAGACTTTAGCCGGGATGGATACGGGATTTGGAAGAACCAGAGAAACAAAAACTCCTGGTGTTTACAATGTTGTTTTCAGTTATCTGGAAGAAAATTCTGGTATTTATGCTGCGGAACAATCTGTAGAAATTGCAAGATGTTTAATTGAGGCACGTGATTATAATCTAGAAGAATGCATTAGAAATTTAAAAGAAATTCGTGAGCGCGAACGGTTAGGACCTTCTACAGGAAGTATTGTACAGGAGGCAGTTGCCAGAGATATTCCTTGGATCAGATTGGGGCGAAATTCATTGGTTCAGTTAGGCTATGGTATTAATCAGCAAAGATTTCAGGCGACCATTACAGGGAATACAAGTTCGATTGCCGTAGATATTGCTTGTAATAAAGAGCTCACAAAAAAGATGCTCGATGAAGCAGCAATTCCAGTTCCAATCGGTGATTTAGTATCCGATGAAGAAGGATTAGAGAGGGTTATTCAGAAAATCGGTTATCCAATTGTTATAAAACCTTTGGATGGCAATCATGGAAAGGGTTCTTCAATTAATGTAAATAATTTCGAAACTGCAAAAATTGGTTTGGCTCACGCACAAAATTATTCCCACAAAGTAATTGTAGAAAGATATATCACGGGTTATGATTTCCGTATATTAGTCATTAATCACAAAATGGTTGCAGCAGCTCGAAGAGTTCCTGCGCATATTATTGGAGATGGCGAATTGAATATTCAGCAACTCATCGATAAAGAAAACTTAGATCCAAGGAGAGGCTATGGACATGAAAATGTTTTAACAGAAATTCTTGTAGATAAAGATACCAATGAACTTTTAGAGAAATTAAATTACACCTTAGAAAGCGTTCCCAAAAACGGAGAAATTGTTTATTTGAAATCAACTGCTAATCTTTCTACTGGAGGAACTTCTATCGATGTAACCGATATGGTTCATCCCGAAAATATTGTGATGGCAGAAAGGGTCTCACGAATTATAGGGTTAGATGTGGCGGGAATAGATATTATGGCAGAAAACCTTACCCAACCTTTAAGGGAAAGTGGCGGAGCTATTTTAGAAGTAAATGCGGCACCAGGATTTAGAATGCACCTTGCTCCAAGCGAAGGCCTGCCAAGAAACGTAGCTGCTCCGGTAGTTGATATGCTGTATCCTCAGGGAAAACTTGCTAAAATCCCAATTATTGCAGTTACCGGAACTAATGGTAAAACAACCACCACAAGATTGATCTCCCATATCGTGAAAAATAACGGCTATAGAGTGGGATTTACTACTTCTGATGGAATTTATATTCAAAATACAATGTTGACCAAAGGAGATACCACTGGACCGATTTCTGCGGAATTTATATTAAAAGATCCTACGGTAGAATTTGCCGTTTTAGAAACCGCAAGAGGCGGGATTCTTAGATCTGGTTTAGGTTTCAGTTCTTGCGATATCGGGGTTTTAACCAATATAAAAGAAGATCATCTTGGACTCAACGATATTCACAATTTGAAAGACTTAACAAAAGTGAAAAGAGTCGTAATGGATTCTGTGAAAAAAGATGGATGGTGCGTTTTAAATGCCGACGATGAATATTCAATGAGATTACTTCCTGACTTAGATTCTAAAGTGGCTATTTTCAGTTTAGATGAAAATAATCCTCACATGATGAAATTTGCCAAAGAGGGAAAAATTACTTGTGTACATGAAGAAGGTTTTGTTACCATTAAAAAAGGAGATTGGAAAATTCGTATTGCAAAAGCACACAATATCCCAATAACCATGGAAGGAAAAGCCAAGTTTATGATTTCTAATGTTTTGGCAGCGAGTTTAGCGGCTTATCTATATGGTTTTGAAATCGAAGATATTGCCAATTCTCTCCGCACATTTATCCCAAGCCCTATGTTGATGCCGGGAAGATTGAATATTTTTAAATTTAAAAAATTCCAGGTTTTAATAGACTTTGCCCATAATCCTGCTGGATATGAAGCGATCGAAGATTATTTGAAAAATGTAGAAGCCACCAAAAAAATAGGAATTATTTCTGGCGTGGGAGATCGCAGGGACAAGGACATTCGAGAATGTGGTAAAATCGCCGGACGAATGTTTGATTATATCATCATCAGAAACGAAAAACATTTGCGAGGGAGAACAGAAGAAGAAATTAATGAACTGCTTATTTCCGGAATTCAGGAAGCGGGCAGAAATGTAAGTTATGAATGTATCCCAAAAGAGATTGAAGCCCTTAAACATGCGATGAGCATGGCAGAAGAAGGGACATTCATCACGGCATTAAGCGACGTGGTAACCAACGCCATCGAATTGGTGCAGGAATACCAAACCCGGGAAATCCTCGAAGAAGGAAAAATGAATTAGAATCCTTATCACTTTTAAAACCTCTCCAAAATTAAAAATTTCGAGAGGTTTTTCTTTTTTAGGAATCCGAGTTTTGAAATTTAGATAAGATTCTATTAATTTTAAATATCTATTTCATTTTCTCATTAATTTTCCTATTTTTGACCAATGGAAAATTTCGTGGTTTCTGCAAGAAAATACCGTCCGCAAGAGTTTGATACTGTTGTTGGGCAAGGTCATATTACAGAAACGCTGGAGCATGCTATCGAAGAAAATCAATTGGCGCAAGCTTTACTTTTTTGTGGACCAAGAGGAGTTGGTAAAACAACTTGTGCAAGGATTCTTGCCCGTAAAATCAATGAGAGAGATGGTTCTACCTCAGAAGATGGTTTTGCTTATAATATTTTCGAACTTGATGCGGCTTCGAATAACTCGGTTAATGATATCCGTGAACTCACGGATCAAGTACGTTTTGCACCTCAAGTAGGGAAGTATAAAATCTATATCATTGATGAGGTTCACATGTTGTCTCAAGCGGCTTTTAATGCCTTTTTGAAAACCTTAGAAGAACCACCAGCGCATGCTATTTTTATTTTGGCAACCACCGAAAAGCATAAAATTATTCCGACGATTTTATCTCGTTGTCAGATTTATGATTTTAAGAGAATCACCATTGAAGATATTCAAGTTCATTTAAAGAAAATCGCTGATAAAGAAGGAATTCAGTATGAAGACGACGCTCTTTATTTAATTGCTCAGAAAGCAGATGGAGCACTCCGCGATGCACTTTCAATTTTTGACAGACTTTCTACTTTTTCACAAAAGAATATTACTTTAGCCAAAGCAGCCGAAGTTCTCAATATACTAGATTACGAACAATATCTATCGATTGTTGATTTAGCGCATGAGAATAAAATCTCTGAAACTTTATTTGCTTTAAATGAAATTGTTAAAAAAGGATTTGATCCACACATTTTTATCGCAGGTTTAGGAAGTCATTTCCGTGATTTGATGATGGCTCAAAATCCGCAAACCGTAAGTTTGATTGAGGTTGGCGAAAAAACCAAAATCAAGTTTTTGGAACAGAGTAAAAAATGGAACGCACAACAATTGGTAGATGCCATTGAAATTTGCAATCACGCAGATATTAATTATAAAAACTCTAAAAATCCTCGGTTAACCGTAGAAATTGCGTTGATGCAGTTGTCATCATTATCGGCAAATATAGCAGATTCTAAAAAAAAAAGTATCTGATTTTAGCACCGTTTCTTAGTTCTGAAATCATGGTAACTCCAGCAGTTACTAAAAAAGTACCCAAAGAAGTCTCAAAAGAAATCCCCGAGGAAATCAAAAAAGTGGTTTTGAAAACAACAGAACCTATTGGCTTACCAAAAAGACCATCTCAATTTAGCATCAGTGCAGCTTTAGAAAAATCAGATGAAGAACCTGAAAAAATAATCGATTCTCAAAAAGAAAATTTACCCAGCCATCATTTTAGTGAAACCGATTTAAAGACCGAGTGGCAAAAATTCTTACAAGAACTTCAGAAAAAAGATATCATTATTTACAATGCAATTGGTTCTTTTAAACTTCAAAAAAAAGACGAAAATATTGTAGAAGTTACGTATCCATCAGAATCAGCGAAAGTAGAATTTGATAAAATACGTGTAGATTTCTTCAATCATTTTATGCACAAAGTAAACAATCACAATATCTCAATCGAATATCGCGCTGATTTATCAATGAAAAAAGAAATCATTACTAAACGAAAGATTTTTGATAAATTTGCCGAGATAAATCCTGTCCTAAAAGAATTAGATGATTTTTTCAAACTGGATTTTAATTAAATTTAATATTTCTCATCACCTTTAACATGAATTTACAGAGCTTAGAAAATAATTGGATTAAAGAATTTTCCAAACCATTAATTATTGCCGGACCTTGCAGTGCAGAAAGTGAAGCACAAATGCTAGAAACTGCAAAAAGAATCAAAGAATCAAATGCTGATGTGCCAATTTTCCGTGCTGGAATTTGGAAGCCGAGAACAAAACCAAACGGTTTCGAAGGAGTAGGAGTAATCGGTTTGAACTGGTTGAAAAAAGTTAAACAAGAATATGGATTTAAAACTGCCACAGAAGTAGCAAATGCGCATCATGTTGCAGCAGCTTTAGAAGCAGATGTCGATATTTTGTGGATTGGTGCCCGTTCAACAGTAAATCCTTTTACCGTTCAAGAAATTGCGGAAGCTTTGAAAGGAACCGATAAACCTGTGTTGGTAAAAAATCCCGTCAATCCAGATTTGGCTTTATGGATTGGTGCTTTAGAAAGACTTTTGGGGCAAGATGTTAAAAACTTAGGTGTTCTTCACCGTGGTTTCTCCACTTACCAAAAAACAAAATATAGAAATATTCCGAATTGGCAGATTGCTTTGGACTTCAAAAATCAATTTCCTAATATTCCGATGTTGGTAGATCCATCGCATATTTGTGGCAATAGAACGGGATTGGCAGGAATTGCTCAGGAAGCATTGAATGTTGGTTATGAAGGAATGATGATCGAAACGCATTGCAATCCAGATGAAGCTTGGAGCGATGCTGCACAACAAATCACCCCAGAAACTTTGTCAGAATTATTGCAAAATTTAAAAGTTAGAAATTCTGATATTTCTGCTTTTGATGGAGAAATGGGACGTCACAGAACTTTAATTTCTGATTTAGATTTTCAGTTGATTGAATTATTATCGCAAAGAATGAAAATTTCTGAAAAAATCGGAAGTTTGAAAAAAGACAATAATATTGCGATTTTCCAACCAGAAAGATGGAAAGTGATTACCGAATATGCAACTCAAAAAGCCGATGAATCTGGAATGTCAGCAGAATTTATTGAAAAAATTTTCAAGGCAATTCACGAAGAATCGATTGAAGTTCAGAATAGTATTTAATATGTTTAAAGTTAATTTCCCTCAATCATAATTCGTGAAAGGACTCATTACAAAATCCACCGGAAGTTGGTACCAGGTTTTAGAATATGAAACTGGCAAATTTTTCGAGGCGAGAATTCGAGGAAAATTCAAACTGATAAAAACCCGATTAACCAATCCTCTTGCTGTAGGCGATTTGGTAGAGTTTTCTTTGGAGCAAGACAATGTGGCGTGGATTACCAAAATTGAACCACGAAGAAATTATCTCATCAGAAAATCAGTTAATCTTTCAAAAGAAGCGCATATCATTGCTTCAAATATCGATATTGCTTGTTTTATTTTCACCCTTAAACATCCAGAAACTTCTTATGGTTTTCTCGATCGGTTTTTGGCATGTTGTGAGGCATACAATATCAAGCCGTTGATTTTATTTAATAAAATGGATGTGCTTTCAGATGAAGAAATAGAAGCGACGAAAGAAATAGAAACACTTTATCAAAATATCGGTTATGAAACTTTAGAAATTTCTTCTTATTCTACTTTGAATTTAGAGTTATTAAAAGAGATTATTAAAGACAAAGTTTCAGTGTTTTTTGGACATTCTGGATCCGGCAAATCTACCTTGGTTAATGCGATACAACCTGAATTGAATTTAAGAACTTCTGAGATTTCCGAAACCCATTTGAAAGGAAAACATACCACCACTTTTGCACAGATGCATTTTTGGCATTTTGGCGGAAGTGTGATCGATACCCCTGGTGTTCGGGAGTTCGCGATGATTGATGTAGAAAAAGAAGAAATTCAGCATTATTTTCCGGAGATTTTTAAAACAGGAAGAAACTGTAAATTCCATAATTGCATGCATATCAATGAACCGAAATGTGCAGTTTTAGAAGCGATTGAACTAGGCGAAATAGAGGAAACCAGGTATATCACTTATTTGAAAATAATGGAGGAAGCAGAAGAAAATTCTGGGCAATAAAAAACCCAGCCGAAGCTGGGTAAAAACTAATAACCATGAAAACTCAAATTAAATATGAGAATCGGAAACAAATTTACAATTTCCGTGCCAAATAAATTTGGCAACCCTCTATAAGAATTTTCATTACAAATATATAAAAGTTTTTTGTATTTTCGCCCCACAATAAAACAAGATTTATGTCAGGTAAAATTACATTCACCATGATTAAGCCGGATGCTGTTGCAGACGGGCATATTGGTGCTATTTTAGGGAAAATTGCAGAAGGTGGTTTCAAAATTAAAGCTTTAAAACTTACTCAATTAACTGTTGCAGATGCGCAAAAATTCTATGAAGTTCATGCTGAAAGACCATTTTATGGAGAATTGGTAGATTTCATGAGTTCAGGTCCAATCGTTGCAGCGGTTTTGGAAAAAGACAATGCTGTTGAAGATTTCAGAACTTTAATCGGTGCTACGAATCCTGCAGATGCTGCAGAAGGAACGATCAGAAAAATGTTCGCAAGATCGATCGGAGAAAATGCAGTACACGGTTCAGATTCAGATGAGAATGCTTTAATTGAAGCAAGTTTCCACTTCTCTGGAAGAGAAATTTTCTAGAAAAAATAAAGGTCTGAAGTCAAATTTTTTGATGAAGGATTTTAAAAGTAAACCCCTTTTAGCTTAAAACTAAAAGGGGTTTTTATTGATAAAAATATTTTGAAAATTTTACAACTTTAAAAGTTCAATCGTTCGTTCAGGATTTTCTGTTGAAAAAACTGCGTTTCCGGCAACTAAAACATCTGCTCCGGCTTCGAAAAGTTTGGATGCATTATCTAAATTAACACCGCCATCAACTTGAATTAAAGCCGTAGAATTATTCGATAAAATTAAATCTTTGGTTTCTGTAATTTTTTTGTACGTGTTTTCAATGAATTTTTGTCCGCCAAATCCTGGGTTTACGCTCATTAATAAAACCAAATCTACATCTGCAATAATATCTTCCAACATCAAAACCGGTGTTGAAGGATTCAATACAACGCCTGCTTTTGCACCTTTTTCCTGAATTAAATTAATGACTCTATGAAGATGAATACACGCTTCATAATGTACCGAAACCAAATCTGCACCGAGATTGATGAATTCTTCTACATATTTTTCGGGTTCTATAATCATTAAATGTACATCGACAAATTTTTTGGCGTGTTGCTGAATGGTTTTCATCACCGGAAATCCGAAAGAGATGTTCGGGACAAATCTGCCGTCCATTACATCGACATGAATCCAATCTGCTTGAGAATTATTGAGCATTTCGATATCGCGTTGCAGATTCCCGAAATCTGCGGATAAAAGGGAGGGAGCGATGAGTTTTGTTTTCATTTTTTTTTATTTAGATTTAGACTTAGAGAAGAAAGAGAAAAGAATAAAGATGATATGCTCT
The DNA here is from genome assembly GCF_049588135.1 of Kaistella sp. Taxonomy (GTDB): domain Bacteria; phylum Bacteroidota; class Bacteroidia; order Flavobacteriales; family Weeksellaceae; genus Kaistella. The sequence continues at coordinate 10,325 of NZ_JBAVFG010000128.1, forward strand.
GAATTTCAAATTGTTAAATATCACTCTAAAATCTTTGTTCTTTTTTCTTTTCTCTCTTAATCCATTAATGATACTTCAATTTCATATTCGGTTTTATCTGCAACAACGTTTCATAAATCAATTGAATCACATTTGAAACATCTTCTTTGGAAACCATTTCCACCGTCGTATGCATATATCTTAAAGGCAAAGAAATCAACGCACTCGGAACTCCACCGTTGGAATGAGCAAACGCATCAGTATCGGTTCCCGTTGCTCTGCTTGCTGCTGCTCTTTGGAAAGGAATTTTCTTAGTTTTTGCGGTTTCTACAATCAATTCACGAATCACGTGATGAACGCTTGGCGCAAAGAAAACTACCGGTCCGTCGCCGCATTTTTGGTCGCCTTCTTTTTTCTTTTCAATCATTGGCGTCGTGGTGTCGTGCGTAACGTCGGTTACAATCGCAATGTTCGGTTTGATGGTATCTGCAATCATATCTGCGCCATAAAGTCCGACTTCTTCCTGAACAGAATTGGTGATATACAAACCGAAAGGCAATTTCTTTTTATTTTCTTTTAAAAGTCGGGCAACTTCGGCAATCATAAATCCACCGATTCGGTTATCCAAAGCTCGACAAACGAAATACCGATCATTTAATTCGAAAAATTCATCAGGATAAGTAATCATGCAACCCACGAAAATACCCAAATCTTCGACTTCTTTTTTAGTCGTTGCGCCACAATCGATGAAAATATTTTCGAGTTTCGGAACGGGTTCATCAGAACTAACTCCTCTTGTGTGAATGGCTGGCCAACCGAAAACGCCTTTTACAACGCCTTTTTCTCCGTGGATGTGAACAACTTTCGAAGGTGCAATCATTTGATCGGAACCACCATTTCTGATGACATAAATTAATCCGTCATCGGTTATATAATTCACGTACCAAGAAATTTCGTCGGCGTGCGCTTCAATAACTACTTTGAAATCGGCTTCAGGATTGATAATTCCGTAACAAGTTCCGTAATGATCGATTTCTATTTTGTCCACGTAAGGTTTTAAATAGTCCATCCAAATTTTTTGTCCTTTATGTTCATAACCTGTTGGGGAAGCGGTATTTAGATATGTTTCTAAAAATTCTAATGATTTGTTTTCAAATTTCATGAGAAAGGAATGAATTTTGTTAAGTTAAATTTTGATTTTATAGAAGGTAAAAATAATGAATTTTAATAAACTGATCTTACTATTTCTTTTGATTTTCGGACTTCATGCAAATGCACAACAGGAATTAACGACGCTAAAACCGATAAGTGAATATCCGCCTGAACTACTTAAAACCGACGAATTTGGAATTAAATACTACTACGACGCAAGTCAAAAGGCAAGAATTTACGAAATAAACGGTGAAAATGTGGTGGTGATGGACGAGCTTATTTTAAAAAGTAGACCTAGATTTAACAACCAACTTGACCAAAATTATTATTATTTTCTTAATAAAAAACTGAATCGGGTTTATCCACTTTTCTTAACTGCATTAGAACAGTATGAAGATATTCAAGCGGAGATGCAAAATTTAGATAGAAGTTCGCAAAGAAAATATGTGAACGACAGACAAAAGAATTTGGCGAATCAATATGAATTGCAACTGCGAGATTTAACAACTACTGAAGGGCGTATATTTGCTAAACTAATGAATCGCGCGACCGGAAAGACTGTTTATGAAATTATAAAAGAACTGCGCGGCGGTTGGAGTGCCTTTTGGTGGAATGTGAAAGGAAATATTGCTGATGTAAGTTTGAAAGAGCCTTACGATCCTCATTTAAATAGAACTGATGAATTTTTAGAATCATTGCTCCAAAGTAATTGGAATAGCGGATATTTGCATCCTTATCCTGGGTATCTTACCTTTAAAATTAAAAAATAATATGAACAGAATTTTACAAAACTCAGTAGTACTACTGGCTTTATTGAGTTTTAATTTCGGTTATTCATGGGGAACAACCGGTCACAGAGTTATTGCAGAAATTGCAGAAAATCACCTTTCTGGAAAAGCAAAAAGAAGTTTAAAAAAAATTATCGGTACAGAAAAATTGGCCTATTGGGCAAACTGGCCAGATGACATTAAGTCTGATACTACTGGAGTTTGGAAACCAACAGAGCAATGGCATTATGTAAATGTGCCTTCCCAATCGAACATACAGCAATTTTCAGAAAGTTTAAAAGCACAAAAAGCACCGAATATTTATACGCAAATAAAAATTCTTTCTGAACAAATAAAAGACAAAAAAACATCAGCGAAAGATCGAGAAATAGCGTTGAGATTTCTAGTCCATTTAGCTGGAGATGCTGCACAACCACTTCATATCGGTCGTTTAGAAGATTTGGGAGGCAATAGAATTAAGTTGAATTATTTTGGAGCACCCACTAATTTGCATGCGCTATGGGATTCTAAAATGGTGGATTCTCAAAAATACAGTTATACAGAATTCGCAAGAGTTTTAGATGTTAAATCCAAAGACGAAGTCAAATTAATTCAGTTAGGAACTTTAGAAGATTGGTTGTACGACAGTCATCGGCAAGCAAATAGAATCTACGCCAATTCCAAAGCAGATGCTAATTATTCCTATGATTACAACTATAAATTTGAACCTTTGGTTGAGCGGCAATTATTATATGGTGGATTGCGTTTAGCGAAAATTCTGAACGAAATTTTATAGAAATTTCTTCTTCAACACCTCAAAAACAATTTTATCGATTGGTAAAAGAAATGGGTTTTCTTCAGTATTGAGGGAAACCCATTCTGTTTTCTCGATACACGGATCCATGATAAGTAATTCATTTTCATCAACCATTTCTGCGAGATAATAAATGCTCAGAAGTTGTTCATTATTTCGAAATTTAGACACAAGAAAATCTTCTTGAGTGTACAAATGTTCTATGTTTTTTACTGTGATATTCAGTTCTTCTTCCAGTTCTCTTTCTAGACATTCCAAAACACTTTCGCCAAATTCCAATCCGCCACCAGGGAATTTCATCAGGTGTTCGCCAACGTATTCTTCGTGTAGCGCAAGGACTTTTCCATTTTTTACAATGGCTGCATAAACTCTGACATTTACTTTATCAATCATAATTCAATTTTAGTTTTTTTTTGGAACAATCACAAAGTTAGGAATTTTTTCAATCATCCCTAATTCTTAATAGCGTTGATCATTTCCCGTTTTCCAGGAGGTCCGGCCTTTTTTTCTACATTAAAGTTGAGTTCTTTTAGAATACGACGAACACTGCCTTTCGAAGAATAAGTCGTCAGAAGACTGCCTGCTTTCATCTTATTTGCAACCATTTCAAAAAGTGGTTTTTCCCATAAATCAGGCTGAACTCTTGCTCCAAAACAATCAAAATATACGAGATCGATATTTGGTAAGTCTAGATTTTCTATTTCAAAAAAATCACAATGAAACTTGGTAAAGAAAAATTGAGGTAAAATTTCTATGGTTTCATTCCAATTAGCAGCATGTATTTTTCGGTAGATTTCTAACATTTTAGGATTATGAAAAATAGAACCATAATCTAATTCTGCAATTTCATTTTCATTTATGGGATATTTTTCTGTAGTAAAATAATGAATAATATGATTTTTGTCAGTTTTCAAAAATTCATTAATTGTAACCAAAATATTAAGACCTGTACCAAAACCGAGTTCTAAAATATTAATATCGTAATTATTGATTAAATTTAATCCATTATCAATAAATACATGTTTGGCTTCTTGCAAGGCTCCGTGTTGAGAATGATAGCTCTCATCTAAGCTGTTGATATATAATGTTTTACTTCCGTCTGAAGTGGTTTTTACTTCTCTTGTCATCTGATTTTTTTTCAAAATTAATTTAAAATTTTGATATTTAAAAAATTATTATAAATTTGTAGAACATCAACAAAAAATTAAAAAATGATAATTCAAAAATCTACTAATCCAAGAATTTCAGAATTTGATCCAGAGAATTTTTCTTTTGGAAATATGTTTAGCGATCACATGGTTATTTGTGAATATGAAAACGGAAAATGGGGAGAAGTAAAGCTAATGCCTTATGGGCCACTTCCTTTTACTCCAGCAATGATGGGGGTTAATTACGGACAAGCGTGTTTTGAAGGGATGAAAGCCTACAAAGATAAAGACGATCAGGTTTTTATTTTCAGACCTGAAAAGAATTTTTCAAGAATCAATAAATCCGCGAGTCGTCTTGCAATGCCAGAGATTCCTGAAGAGGTTTTTTTAGATGGTTTGAAGGCATTGGTTGATTTAGATAGAGACTGGATTCCTTATGGAGAAGGAAATTCATTATATATCCGCCCAGTTATTTTTGCCACTGAAGAAGCATTAAAAGCCAGAATTTCTAATAAATATATGTTTGCTATTGTGGCTACGCCTGCAAAAAGTTATTATTCAGCTCCAGTTTCAGTAAAAATTTCTGACTATTATTCAAGATCTGCAAACGGTGGAGTAGGGTTTGCGAAAGCAGCCGGTAATTACGCCGCATCTTTTTACCCAACTCAGTTGGCAAATGAAGAAGGATATGAACAAATCATTTGGACTGATGATTCTACTCATGAATACTTCGAAGAAAGTGGAACCATGAATGTTTTTGTGAGAATTAATGACACAATTTATACGCCACCAACTTCAGAAAAAATCTTGGATGGAGTTACCAGAGATAGTTTCATTCAATTAGCAAATAAAAGAGGTATTGAATTAAAAGTAGAACCTATCTCTGTAAAATCAGTAGTAGAAGCTCACAAAAATGGTTCTTTAAAAGAAGTTTGGGGAGTTGGAACTGCTGTTGTAACAACCCTTTTCAAAGCAATCGGATATCAAGGTGAGAAATTAGAATTGCCACTATTAACTTTAGAAGATAGTTTTGCTTTAACGCTTCAAAAAGATTTGGTTGACCTTCAAACGAATGTTGCCGAAGACACTTTTGGATGGAGAGTTTTAGTAGAAAAAAGCATCTAAGAAACTTTTTGGATTTATAAAAAATAGCAATTAAAAACCGAGAATAATTTTTTCTCGGTTTTTTTGTTTTTTAATCTAATTCGAAATGCTTATTTTCGCAAAAGTTTTTATGAAAAAAATAATCCTACTTTGTACTTTGATTTTGATTGGTTGTGTAAAGCACGCACCAACTCATCCTCCTGTTGGAGGGATTTTAAATCAGAAAGATTTAGATGTTTCCAAAAACAGATCCAAAAATCTGAATCTTATTGAAAGAAATCAAATTGAAGATTGGATTAAAAATCAAGACGAAGCATTTTATCCAATGAGTGTGAACTATTGGGTAAATGATAAAGAACTACAACATCAGAAACGAAAAGAAAATGGAGAAGTGATTTCTTATCAATATGATATTTATGATTTTGATTTGGTGAAATTATATGATACTCCCATTCAAAATAAAAATAAAGTTTTTGGTCGTTTTGAAGAATTAAAACCAGTAGAAGATGCGTTGCGTCACATGGAGAAAAATCAGGAAGTTACGCTCCTGATTCCTTCCGCATTAGGTTACGGAACTTATGGTGATAATGACCAGATTTCAAATGATATGCCTTTAATAATTAAATTAAAAGTACTTTAAAAATATTGCTATTTATGCTAAAAAAGAATTTATTAATCGCGATAGCAGCGATTTCGCTAACAAGTTGTACCCCAATTTATAAAAAAATGAACGTAGACAAAGAAACTTACGCAGGTCTGAAAGAAGGACTTTATGCCAATTTCCAAACTTCAAAAGGAAATATGATCGTGAAACTAGAAGACAAAAATGCACCTGTTACGGTTGCAAATTTTGTTGGATTAGCTGAAGGAAAAATTGATAACACTGCAAAAGCCAAAGGTGTTCCTTTTTATAATGGAACTATTTTCCACAGAGTAATTAAAGATTTTATGATCCAAGGTGGTGATCCTAAAGGAACAGGAATGGGAGATCCAGGATACAAATTCGACGATGAGAAAAACGACCTAAAACACACCGGAAAAGGAATTCTGTCGATGGCGAATTCTGGTCCAAATACCAATGGTTCACAGTTCTTCATTACAGAAATTGCTACGCCTTGGTTAGATGGTAAACACACAATTTTCGGTGAAGTTGTAAATGGTATTGAAGTTATTGATACGATTGCCAATGTAGAAAAAGGCGCACAAGACAAACCTAAAACTGATGTGGTTTTAGAAAAAGTTGCGATTTTCTCTAAAGGTGATGAATACAAAAATTACGATGCTGCCAAAATTTTCACTGAAGGAAAAGGGAAAATTAAAGAAAATAATAAAATTA